>JBHICL010000723.1:0-1837 GCA_046759605.1 Alphaproteobacteria bacterium
CGAAGGCCTTGCTCGCCTTTTCCGCCTGTTTCCTGCCGGTCTTCCTGGGCTTCCTGTTGCCGGGCGGGGCCTTGCTCAAATGGTCCGTGGAAACCGCCGATGAGATGATCGACGAGCGTTTCTTTTCATACGCGTTCAACAGCTTTTCCCTTGCCGCCATCACCGCGCTGCTGGCGGTGGCCATCGCGGTGCTGATCGCCTACGGGGTGCGCCTGCGCCGAAACGGCGTGCTGGTGGCCGGGGCGCGGATCGCGAGCATGGGTTACGCGGTCCCCGGCGCGGTCATCGCGGTGGGCGTCCTGCTCCCGCTCGCGTATTTCGACACGATCCTGAACCAATGGCTGCAGGCGAGCTTCAATATCTCCCCGGGCTTGGTGTTCAGCGGCACGATTGTCGCCGTGACCTTTGCCTATCTCGTGCGCTTCCTGGCGGTCTCGCTGAATACCGTCGAGGCCAGCTTCAACAAGGTCGCGGCCAGCATAGACGACGCCGCGCGCGCCCTGGGGCGCGGTCCGGGCAGCACGCTCTTGCGGGTCCACTTGCCGATGATCCACGGCAGCCTGCTCACCGCCGGCATCCTGGTCTTTGTCGATGTCATGAAGGAATTGCCGGCGACGCTGATGCTCCGGCCCTTTAACTTTGACACCTTGGCGATCAGGACCTATCAGTTGGCATCGGACGAACGCCTGATGGACTCCGCCAGCGCGGCCCTTGCCATCGTACTGGTGGGCATTATTCCGGTAATCGTGCTAAGCTTCGCCATCGCCCGCTCACGGCCAGGCCATGGAAGCGAATGAGATGAGCGACGGAAACGTCCTGGTTCTCGAGAAGGTAAGCCACGCCTATGGCAGGGTGAAGGTGGTCCACGAGGTCGACCTCACCATCGCGCCGGGCGAGCTGATGTGCCTGCTCGGGCCGTCGGGCGCCGGCAAGACCACGATCCTGCGTCTCGCCGCGGGGCTCGAGGAGCTCCGGGAAGGCCGCATCCTCATCAACGGCCAGCTGGTCGCGAACGACACCGTTCACTTACCGCCTGAAAGGCGGGGCGTGGGACTGGTGTTCCAGGACAGTGCCCTGTTCCCGCACCTCACGGCACTGGGCAACGTGGCGTTCGGCCTTTCGCACCTGAGGGCGACGAAGAAGCGGGAGCGAGCGCTCGCCGTCCTGGACCAGGTGGGCATGGCGGACTATGCCGAATGCTATCCGCACATCCTTTCCGGAGGCCAGCAGCAGCGCGTCGCCCTTGCCCGCGCGCTGGCGCAGAGGCCCCGGCTGTTGCTGCTGGACGAGCCGTTCACGAGGCTCGATTCGCAGCTGCGCAGCCAGATTCGCGAAGAAACCCTGCACGTGCTGATAGACAGCGGCACCACGACCCTGATCGTGACCCACGACCCCGAGGAGGCCATGTACATGGCGGACCGCATCGCCGTCCTGTCGCAAGGGCGGATCGCCCAGGTCGGCCCCCCGGGCGAACTCTATTGTCAACCCGTCAACGCATTCGTCACGAAATTCTTCAGTTCCATCAATCGGCTCGAAGGCGTGGTTAAAGGAAATTCGGTGGCAAGCCCGTTCGGCCCCATCGCCGCGGCCGGGATCCCGGACGGGACGGCGGTCGAGGTCCTGATGCGCCCGGAGGCGATCCGCGTCAGCCCGATTTGTCCCGCGGGGGGGGAAGGCGGTGAAGGCAGGGAAGACGGGACGAGCCAGGCCCGGATCATTACCACGCGGATGCTGCGCCGCGCGAGCTTCATTCATCTTTGCATCGGGGATTTTGAAGGCAATCATCTCCATTTCCACTCGCGGGTGCCGGGCCAGTACATGCCCAAGGACGGCGAGA
>JBHICL010000724.1:0-1836 GCA_046759605.1 Alphaproteobacteria bacterium
GTGGCGCTTGGGAGCGCTGCTCGGGAGACTTTGCGCATGGGCGACACGGTGGAGCGGATGTTGCGCAGCAGCATCGAGGTCTTCCAACGTAACGACATACAGCTGGCGAGCGAAATCGAGGCGATGGACAACTCGGTGGACGAGCTGCACGAGGCGATCAAGCTCTATCTCACAAAGGTGTCGCAGGAGGAGCTGGACACGAGCGAAAGCCGGCACTACGTCGAGATCCTGACCTTCACGACGAACCTCGAGCATATCGGCGACATCATCGACAAGAACCTCATGGAGCTTGCCGCGAAGAAGATACGCAACCAGCTCACTTTCTCGCCCGCGGGCTTCCAGGATATTTGCAATTTCCACGGTCGGGTAGTCGACAACTTGCAGTTGGCCCTGAACGTGTTCGTCACGCGCGATGTCAAGCTCGCTCGAAAGCTGTTGGCGGAGAAGACGGCCATGCGCGACGCCGAGCTTTCAGCGGCTGAGAGCCACTTCAACAGGCTGCGCGCGCGCCGGCCCGAGACGATCGAGACCAGCTCCTTGCACCTCGACGTGATCCGCGATCTCAAGCGGATCAACAGTCACATCACCTCGGTCGCCTATCCGATCCTCGAGGAGGCTGGCGAACTCCGCGAAAGCCGACTGAAGGGCAGCGAAGTGGGCGATCGCGCCATGCCGGCGGGCGCGGATGCCCGCAGCGAGCAGGAAGAGTTCATGTCGAAAGCGAAGGCTCGGGGCAGCGGCCACGCCTAGCCGAACTCACCCACAGCTCGGCGTAAAGCTCAGTAATCCCCAGCCGAATACCTCGTCCTTTCCAGGGGCGCCGAGGTCGCGCACCGAGCGAACGAGACTTCCGCGGATCGCTTCCGCGCTGGGCTCGACTCCGGCACGGACCTGCAGCGCCGCGACCGCGGTGAGGAAAGGCGCCGCGAACGAGGTTCCACTTTGAAACCGGCCTCCCCCGGGCACGGCCGTCCAAAGGCTCACGCCCGGCGCGGCAAAGTCGATATAGCTCCCATGGTTCGCGTGAGCGTAGGGCTCGAGCCCCGGGTCGATCGCGGTCACGGCCAGAACCTGCGGATGCGCGGCAGGGAAGGCCGGACGCGCGCCAGCACCGCCGTTACCAGCGGCGGCGATCAGGATCCGCCCCCCTCTGAGGCTCCTGTCCAACGCCCTCGATAGGACAGCATTCTCGCGGGTCTCGAGGCTGAGGTTCACGACCCGCACGCGCTCCCGGACCATCCAGTCCAGCGCCCTCAGGAGCGCGTAGACGTTACCGACGGTCTGGCCCGTACGGCTTCGTTCGAATATGCCGGCCGCAATGAGAGTTGCTTCCGGAAGAAGTCCGCCAAAGCCATCGGAGTTCGGATCTCCAACCAAGAGCGCCGCCACCGCGGTGCCGTGTTGTGGGTCCGCCGGCGCGTGGTTCCCTTTCAAAAAGGATTTGTAACGGATGTCTCGACCGAGAAACGCCTGATGCGCCGCGTCGACCGGTGTATCGATCATGCCGATGGTGATATCGCGACCGCACCGGAGTGGCGAGTCGGGCCACCCCACGGTCCTCGCGGCATTCCAGCCCCTCGACCGTGCGGCGGGCCGGATGTGTCCGTTTACGTCGGCGACGGCGCCGGGAAACGCCTTGCGGAATATCCGCAACGCGTCTTTGGTTCGCGCGGCGAGCGGGGTCCGTAGCCGCAGGATTTCGAGCTCGAGCGCCGCCAGGGAGGCGCGATCCACCACGCTGAATCCGAGTGAGCGCGCACGTTGAGCCAGATCAGCGCCACCGACGGCGAGAATCTCGCCTTCCTCGAAGCCGTCCAACCCCGCGCCGGATCCGGC
>JBHICL010000725.1:0-1834 GCA_046759605.1 Alphaproteobacteria bacterium
CCGCTTCCGAGGGATCAACGTCCTGAATACGGGGCGGTGACGGAATTTCTGGCCGCAGGTCAACAACGTGATATACCATTGCCAACCCGCCGGACATTCTCCTCACTAACGACGTGACGCACGCGGCTCAGCCGGCCCTGCCGGGACGGGGAAGGAATGGAGTAGTCTACCTATCGCGACCTCACGGGCGTACTTTGGGCCACGAGAGATGCCTATGAACGAGATACCCGAGGCCCTCAGCGCGGCCCTTCCCAAGAGATACGCTCTCCAGCAAGTCGTGGGGCGTGGCGGCATGGCGACGGTCTACATGGCCGACGACGTGCGCCACGGCCGGCCCGTAGCGGTGAAGGTGCTGCACCCGGAGCTCGCCGCCTCGATCGCCGGGGAGAGGTTCCTGAAGGAGATCGGATTCTCCGCCCAGCTGACTCACCCGCATGTCCTGATGCTCATCGACTCCGGCGCCGCCGACGGCTTTTTGTATTACGTCATGCCGTACGTGGACGACTCGCTGCGCGCGCTGCTGGAGCGGACGGTGAGCCTCGCTCCGCGGAAGGCGCTCGAGTTGGCCTACGAGGTGGCGGACGCGCTGGGCTACGCCCATCGCCATGGCATCGTGCACCGTGACATAAAGCCGGAGAACATCCTGATGGCGGACGGGCACGCCGTTGTCGCTGACTTCGGCGTCGCCAAGGCGATCACCAAGGCCGGCGGGGTCAAGGTCACGCGCACCGGGTATCCCGTCGGCACATTGGGCTATATGAGCCCGGAGCAGGCGGCCGGGAGGTCGGACCTGACCGAGCGGACCGACATCTACAGCCTCGCATGTGTGACTTTCGAGATGGTTATCGGGGAGCCACCGGGGATGTGGGTTACCGAGGAGGCGGGCCGACTGGGACGGTTCATCGATGCACCGCCCCAGCAGCGCGACAGGCTGGATGCGTTACCCGGCTCGCTGGAGAGCGCGCTCGTGCGGGCCATGCGCCTGCGGCCGGAAGAACGTTATGTGACGCCGGGAGAGTTCGCTGAGGCGTTGGAGGCGGCGCTCAGCGGCAAGAAGATCTTCAGCGAGGTCGAGGCGCAGCGCATAGTCGGGCGCGCCGCCGAGATGGAAGCATCACCGGCACGGCATGACGAGGCACTGTCTCTGGGCGGGGTGGAGCAGATGGCCGCCGAGGTTGGGATTCCGCCGGAGCTCGTGCGAGACGCCGCGCGCCGAAATGCGATGGTCGAGCCGCCCCTTACTGAAAAGACTGAACCGGAGACCGGTATCGAGAAGGGCGGCTTCTTCGGCTACACCGGTAGGGTCGAGCTGGAGCGTACGGTTGAGGTGGAGGCGCCGCGTGAGGCCTACGCGTTACTCCTGGAGGAGGTCCGTGACACGATCGGCGAGTCCGGGCAATTGAACGAGATGCTGAGCCAATCCCTCTCGTGGGAGTACAGGCGGGGGCTCATAAAATCGTCTCCTCAGACCAAGGTCCACGTGAGCCAACGCCGGGGAAAGACCCGCCTCAAGATCACGCAACTTCCCGGCATCGACCGCCGCGTCTTGAGCATGGCCGCGATCATCGGGGGTGGCTTCGTCACCGTGGGGATCATCGGCTCAGGCGCCGGCAGCGACGCCTTTCCACTCGCCGTCGTACTGGGCATCGCTGTGGGGGCCGGAGTGTACGGGGGCTTCCGTAAGTGGTTCCGTTCTCGGGTGCGCCGAAAGTCCAGAGCTGTGGTCAGTCTTCTCGATCGCCTCGTCGACATCGTGCGCGACTGTGGGGTACCGGCTTTGCCCGACCGGCATTCAACGCCTGCTGATCCGAATCATCGGATCGAAGGATGAAGC
>JBHICL010000726.1:0-1832 GCA_046759605.1 Alphaproteobacteria bacterium
TCATGCGCGTGGAGCCGGCGATCGTTTCGGGACCGGTATCAAGCAGGATCGGGTGATCGGCGACCGCGAGGAGCGGCGTCGCCGGATTGTTGGCGATGGCGACGGCGACGGCGCCTTTGCGTCGTGCCTCCCCGAGCGCGCCGACGGTGAACGGTGTCCGGCCGCTCGCCGCCACGGCCACGACGGCGTCCCCGGACATCACCCGCTCCGCCGCAACGGCGCGCGCCTTCTCCTCGTCATCCTCGGCCCCCTCGACCGAGCGCGTGAGCGCCGCGTCGTCTCCGGCCAGGATGTAGGCCAACCGCTCCGGCGGCCAGCCAAAGGTCGGCGTAAGCTCGACGCCGTCCTGGACGGCAAGCCGACCGGACGTCCCGGCGCCTGCATAGACGAGGCGGCCGCCTTGGCTGAGGCGTTCCGCGATCGCCAGCGCGGCCTTGCCGAGCTGGGGCAGGGCTCGGCGCACCGCGTCTGTCGCTCCCGCCTGTCCCTCGAGAAGCGCCGCGAGAATACGCTCCTCGCCCCAGGTCTCGAGGCCCTTGTAGCGGGGGTCGAATGTTTCCGTGCCCATTACGACCTGGCCCTGTGGTGATGGTCTCTCACGCTCTCTTGTATGCCCCGCCCGACCCGTAAGGCAACGCTCCGTCCGCTCCGCGATCACGAGGCCGAAGGATCATCCATGCGAGCCGCCAGGGTCGCGTTCTCGACCCTTATACGCTGCGCCAGGACCGCGGCGTTGAGGATCGAGAAAACGAGCGCGATCTCCCATGCGCCGAACGCCAGGGGCAACGCGGCGATCTCGGCGGCAACCACGAGATAGTTGGGGTGCTTGAGAAAGCGGTAGGGCCCACGCCGCACGAGCGGGGCGCCGGGCAGCGTGATGATACGCGTCGTCCAGAACCGGCCCAACGAGGCGATGACCCACAGGCGGCCTCCCTGCAGCAGGATGAACAACCCCAAGAGCGGCCACACGACCGGAGCATCCGCCGGGATGAGCAGTACCATGGACAGAAGCCATGCCGCGTGCACGGCCACGACGAGCGGGTAGTGCCCGGCGCCCTCTTCGACCGCTCCCTCGGCCATCAGCCGTCGGGTGTTTCGCCGCGCGTAGGCCAGCTCGCCAAGGCGCTGCAAAGCCACGAGGCCGACGACGATCCAAAGGGCGCTCATGGCGCCTCGAGCGTCGCAAACCCGAGGGTGAACCCGGGCCCCGGGGCGAACATGAGGTGGCGGCCCGACATGTCCTCGGACATGACCCGGCGGAGGACGAACATCACCGTTGCCGCCGACATGTTTCCATAGTCGCGTAGCACCGCGCGCGAGTCCGCGAGCTCCCCGGGCGCGAGGCCCAGCGCCTCCTCGGTGGCGGCAATGACCTTGGCGCCGCCGCCGTGGCAGACGAAGGCGTCCACATCGGCGAGGGTCAGACCCTGGCAAGAAAGATAGCGTTCGACCGCGATGCCCAGCTCCTCGCTCAGCAGCCGCGGGATGTCCTGGGAGAACAGCACACCGAAGCCGTCGTCCTCGACCGTCCAGCCCATGACGTCCAGGCTGTTCGGCAGCGTCACCTGTCCCCATCCGGTGACCGCGACGCCATCACGGTCATCGCCGCCATGACAGCTGACCAGCGCCGCGGCGGCGCCCTCGCCGAACAGCACCGTGGCGATGAAGTTCGCGCGGGAACGGTCCTCGCGCCGAAACGTGAGACCGCACAGCTCGACGACAAGAAAAAGCACGCGCCGGCCCGGCACCGCCTGGGCGATCTCGGCGGCCCGCCCCAGGCCCAGGACGCCGCCGGCGCAGCCATAGCCGAATATGGGCAAGCGCACCACGTC
>JBHICL010000727.1:0-1829 GCA_046759605.1 Alphaproteobacteria bacterium
CGACGAACAATATTGCGGGGGGTGCGACGGTTGCGAATGTTCTTGCCGGAAGCCAATTCGAGTTCGTGCCCATGGCTGCCGTTGTCCGGGTCTATCAGACGACGAGAGCGAACCTTGCTGAGGTGTTGACCGACATCACGTTCGGAAACGTGCTTGAGGGTCAAGACTTGATCTCGAACGTCAGCACGACCGGACCGACCACGGATCGGGACGTGCTCGCCTCAGGCGTCGTCAGCCCCGGAGACCGAATCGTCATCCGCTTGCGTAACACAGGAGTTGGAGCGAATGACGCGGATACGCTGGTCGATATTAAGCCTCTGTAGCCTGCTTCTACTGAGCGCTTGTGACGCGGCGAAGCGGGGGATGTGCTTCATTTTCACGACGCATCCCGGTTGCTACGCCGAGGTAGAGGTAGGCCAGCATGGCGACGACAAGCCTGAAGATCGCTGAGATCCTTCGGCGAATCGGTTTCAAAGAGGGGCAAGGTGTCTTCGACATCCTGCCCATCGTACAGCCCGTCATTCAAGTGGCCTCCGTGCAGGGGCTCGGTCCCTTTCTGGACAAGCCGGCGGGCATTGCGGGCGGTCGGATCGCTGGGGTCGCGGCGAATCGAAGCCGGGTCGAGATCGAGTCGCGCGCGCCCGGGGGCAGTCACTTTCGGTTTATCGTCACCCGTCTTAGCGCGGGGGTCGATTTGGCCGTCAGCACCTTCGTCGCAAGCTCGGCCTTGGCAACGACCCATCCCTTCCGGCAAACCGGTCGAGGCAATACACTCGGGCGTTGTACGAGCGGGACCGGGGCCGCTCTCCTCTCGGCGACGCTGGACCCCCGAATTACGACTGGAACCGAGCTGACCCTCTTTGTGCCGCCCGGTCGGTTCGTGCTCTTTGAGACCACGGCCGATAATGAGGATATCGAGTTCGCAGTCGAAGCTGATGACGTGATCGAGATCCTCCCGGATCAATAGTGCCGCGTCGCGAGGGCGGGAAGGGCGGCGCAGGAGCGGGCACCGTCTCCGCCCAGGAGATCACCGGCCTCAACTATCAGGATATGTTGCGGCGGCTGGCGATCGAAGATCGCTTGCTGTGGGACTTTCAGGCGAATTTTCAGCCCGTCGTCCTCGCGGGCGACATCTCGAGACTACTGGCGGCGCCGATCGAACCGAAAGCCGCCGGCTACTGGGAGATTACGCCCGTCGGTCCCTTAGATAACGCGGTGGTGACCCTGCGCGCCGTCTTGCCGCTCGTGGTTACGCGATTCGCTTGGTACAACGACGTGCTCGATGAGTTCTACGCCATTGTCGGTAAAGATCTGGGCACTTTTCCCGACACGCCGGCGACGCGAATCGTCAGCCGAATGGAGACCGGAGGTGTCGCGACGCAAGCCGTGCAGGAGGGATGGAGTGGCGGAGGTGGCGTGCCGGCGGTGCAATTCCGCGTCCTCAACAACGCCGGGACGGGCCTGAACCGCCACAGCACCAGGCCTTACGAGATCAACTGGTTCTTCGACGCCGGCGAGCAATGTCAGATGTTCATCCAATTCGCCGGCGAAAACACGATCCGCTGCATGATCGAGTGGTTTGAGTACCCGATCATTCCGGTGGCGAACCCGTGAGCGCGGTTCCTCCTCCGGTTTCAGTCTGGTGGCCGATCGAGCGCGTGGTCCCTGGGCTGTACCGGGCATTCATAGATCGCATTAACCGAGCGGCTCTCCAACACCCGGCGAGAATCGTCGTGACCAGTTGGTGGCGCAGTCCGTTTGGCAACCGTCAAGTGGGCGGACATCCGGCAAGTCAGCACCTCCTCGGTCTCGCAGTCGATCTCTCGAGC
>JBHICL010000728.1:0-1820 GCA_046759605.1 Alphaproteobacteria bacterium
ACCCGTCGGCCTCCCGCCGACGCGCCATGAACTTCCTTCGGGCCGCCTCCTCGATTGCCGGCCGGTGCGCGCGGAAGGCCCTTAGTCTTGCCGCCTCGCCCGCGCCGCGACCCTCGAAGTGATCTTCCAACGCCTCACCCGTAACGCCGCAGGTGATTTCTCCTTCCGCGGTTCGTCCAGGAAAGAGCACCGCGTCGCGGTCGGAGTCATAGCGCTCGATCTTTTCTGGAAAATCGATGGCCGATCTTTCGACCAGGCCCAGAGCATCCAGGATCGCCAGGGCCGAGGCGAGTTGGATGTTCCTGTCGCCGCTTTCGAAGCGGGAGATGGTCGGCGCACTCACGTCGGCGATGGCTGCTAGGCGCTGCTGAGTAAGTCTTTGTGCTTTTCGTCGCCGGCGCGCCTCCTCGACAAGAGCTGGCCAATTGAGGCGAAGGCTCCGTTCCATCGTTTCTCCATGATATCGATGATGCCGTCGCGCAGAGGGGCCGTGCCGACATCGGACTCGTAGACGCACGTTTTCGCCGCATCGAGGCGCTTGCCCAGGTCCTCCACCGCAAGCGCGATGGCGCGTGCGGACAGGCCACAGCCCTCTCCAAGCCCAACGATATGCTTGGGTTGCAAGACGCCGAGGCGCAGGTCGACGGCGCCGGCAATAGCCAGGGCAATGGTGTCGAACCGCGGATAATAGGCGGCGCCCACCAGGTCATAGCATGGGCTCAAACGCAGCCCCTCGGGGGTGTGGAGCATGGCGAAGTTCTTGAGGTGCGCGTCGGTGTTGCCTACCAGCAGGCACACCAGCACCCGGCGAAACAGGCGCTCCGCTTCGGCCGGTATGCAGCCGGGCGTCGCTCGGACGAAGCGCGCCATGTCCTCATAGGCGCCGTCGTATTTCGCCTCCGACGGCTTGCCGAGGAGCTGATTGAACTCCTCGAAATGCAGCTTTCCGCCTTCGCGCGTGCGATCGAAGCGCCGAATGAACAGGGCCTCGCCCGCGATGTTTCCCAGAGCGCCGATCTCCATCGGCGCGACTGGCTCTTCCGGCATGAGCCGGCGTGCCGCTTCGGTGGTCAGCCACTCCAGCGGCACGATGTCCGGGACCTGCCCCGACGGTAGCTTTGCGATGTGCGTGCTAATTTCATTCGCCTGTGCCGGCCGGTAGCCCCGCGCGTCCCTGACGACCACGAGCTTCGGCTGAATGCCGGATAGCGAGGCGCGGCTGGTCAGCGCGGCGATGCTCTCCTGGTCGGCTGTGTCCAGTTGCAGCTCGCCCGCGGGTTCGGGGTCAATGATGGAGACAGCACCCGCGCAGTCCCGGCCGAACGCCAGAAGCATGGCGAAGCGATCGGTCGGACGGACTCTGAGGGCTCGAGCCTGGGCGTCGCGGAGCCAGCCCTCGGCGACCAGATTGTCGAAGAACGGGTGAAGTCCAGCTTCGCTATGATGTGGTGGTTCCTGAAGCGGCAGGGTGTGGGCTACCGACGGGCCGTCTCCTTCGATGTATGCCGGATCATAGGCAAATGCGCATCGCCCGCCCGGTTCCTGCTGGAGAATGCCGGCAAACCGATCCTGGTAATAGACCTTACCCCAGAGCGTCGCAGCCATATCATCAATTCTGTTTCTGATATACAGGATTATCGCTGGTTTCATAAACCATTTTTTATATTATATCGAAAATCGCTCCGTTACATAAAGCTTATTTTAAAAAGCGTGGGGAGAGCCTGAGGCTCTCCCCAATGCCAGACTCACTGGCCGTTGTGTCCGGCCGTTAGAGCAGAGGAACGTCGCCCTCGCGCCAGATGGCGAACGTGGTGCCCTTC
>JBHICL010000729.1:0-1816 GCA_046759605.1 Alphaproteobacteria bacterium
AGACGAAGGCGAGCGCCGCGATGAAGATGTGCGCCTGGACGCGCTCGTCGCTGTGATGAAAGATGGGACGCATCTCGATGACGTCCTTGAGATTCGCGAAGGCCCGCTCCACGTCGCTGAGCTGCTTGTAGATGGTGACCGCGTCGACCGCGCTCACGTTCTGCTCCTCGGTCTGGATGACGTACTTGCCCTCGTACGCCTCTTCGCGCTTGAGCGTCACGGGGTGCTCGAAGAAGCGGAACTGGCCGTTGGCGTACGCCCAGTCGTAGTAGCGGTAGCCGTGGTTGTCCGTGAGGGCTCGCGCCGCCGCGGCCCCGACCTTGTCGGCCGCCTTCAGTCGTCCCGTGCTCACCCGCTCCTGCAGCGCTTCGAGTCGCTCGCGCACCCGCGCCATTGCCTTGAGCCGTTGCCCCCGCTCGTACTCAAGCCGGTCGTCACTGTGGACGACGAAGATCCGCACGCCCGGCGTGTCCGAGGCCACCTCCTGCACCACCGTCTGCGGCGGCTCGCGTTGCTCGCGGGCGGTGACCCCCACCGGGCAGCGGATCCACGCGCCGCGGGCCTGCTCGATGTAGCGGTACACGTCCTCGCGTCGCCGCCGCTGCAGCCCCACGATATAGCCCTGCGCTCGCTGGCGCAGCAACGCCAGGTTGTCACTGGTGACCATCCCCCGGTCGCCGACGAAGACGATGCGCCCCAGCCCGAATCGTTGCTCGAGGTCCGCGAGCACGCTCGGCACCGTCGTCGAATCGCGCCAGTTGCCGGCGAAGACGTGGTGCGCGATGGGCCAGCCATCGACCATCACGCAGCCGAGCAATACTTGCCGGCGGCGGCCCTTGCCGTCGCGGCTGTAGCCGTGGGCGCCGAGCCGCGGCGGCCCGTGCCCTTCGAAGTACGTCGAGGTCAGGTCGTAGAAGACGAGGTCGACCTTCAGCGAGAACAGGTCGCGCAGGCGGTGGAACAGCTCCCGCTCGATCTCTTGCTTCAGGGGACCGAGCTGATCGAGCGTGCGGTACCAGTGCTGCAGCTGGCGGAACTGCACGCGCACGCGCGGCGCCCGACTCGCGCGCCGCTCCGCCTCGTGGCGCCACTGCGGCTGCCAGGGCTGCCCGCGCCGATCGCACACGAAGGTGTGTTCCAGCCATCGCGCCAGCCTGTGCTCGCTGCCCGGTCGGCAGAGCCGATTCGCCACCAGGGCGAAGACGCGATCGGCCAGCGGGGCCGTCTGCCGACCGCGGCGCGGCGCGAGCTGGTCGAGGATCTGCTCGAGCCCGAGCTCGCGCCACAGATGCCGGGCGACGAGCACCGGCCCCCAATCCCACGCGTGCACCGCCTTGACATCGCCGATGCGCACGGCGTCCGACGGCCGACCGTCACCGCGCAGCAGGCGGTTGAGCGAATCGAGGTGCGGCAGCAGCAGATCCTTGCGGCCGAGGTTGGCCACCGTGCGCTGCTTGTTCTTTCCTTTGTCGCGATAGCTCTCGACGAGGCGGATGTACTCGTGGGAGCGGCCCTTGGCGCCTTTGGCTCGAACGATACGGAAGTACATGGCGGATCGCTGACACGCCTATTTACGCACTTCCGATACGTAAATGCAAGGTGATTTAGCATTATGTCTGTCACTACGTTTTTGGCAAATCCTCTCCGTGGCTCGTTTGTTTTGGTTTGTTTTCGCACACTTGCGCCCCAGAACCGCGCGCAAGTGTCAAACATGGGCTAGCGTCCTGAGCAGTGCCGGGCGCACGAACGGTGAGTCGGACGGAACCCGCCCGTGAGTGGCGACGGCGCGTGCCCTCCGGCACGCGCCGTCTTCGAG
>JBHICL010000730.1:0-1815 GCA_046759605.1 Alphaproteobacteria bacterium
AAAGGTAGATGCATGAGAAGAACGCAGCGCGATCGAGTCCTATATTAATATGCAAATACGGGACCCCCTTTTCCTTGTTGGGCTTATTCGACCGGTATCTGTATAGCGTCTTGTCGGCCTCGGGTGGCCGATCGGGGGCTGGGGTCGGCTGGTCCTTGTCGCGTTTCCTTTGTCGCCCCGGACGCGTCGCCGGCGGTTTGACTTCTGCTCGTCCACGGCATTGACCGATGTACTCCTTGTCGCCGGGCGGAAGACCGCATCGGATCGGGCGACGGGAGCGGCCAGGATGGCCACGCCGACCTATCAAGACCTGCTCCACGAAAACGAAGTACTGCGTCGCGAGAATCAGCAGTTGCGCCAGCGCGTCGCGGGGCTGGAGGCTCAAGTCCGCAGGTTGACGCAGTTGCTGGAGCAGAGCACGCGGGCCGGCAAACGGCAGGCGGCACCCTTCTCCAAAGGCGGACCGAAAACCAACCCGAAGAAGCCCGGTCGCCAGAGCGGCCCGGCCTACGGCCGCAAGGCCCATCGCCCCCCGCCGGCGCGAGAGCCGGACCAGATCATTGACGTGCCACTGCCGGCCCAGTGCGACTGCGGCAGCCCGGACCTCCAAGAGGATCACGTCGATCACCAGTACCAGCTCGAGATCCCGCGTCAGCCGACGGTTCGGCGTTTCGACATTCACGTCGGTACGTGCCGACGTTGTGGACAGCGCGTCCGGCCACGACACGCCTTGCAAACCTCGAACGCGGTCGGGGCCGCGGCTTCGCAGCTGGGGCCCGACACCCAGGCGATGATCGCGTTGCTGAAGGACAAGTACGGCCTGAGTTACGGGGACATCTGCGGGGTCCTCGACGAAGGATTCGGCATCTCTGTTACCCGGGGCGGGGCGGCCCAGGCGGTGTTGCGGGCGGCCGAGCGGGCCGAACCGGTGTATGAGGGTCTCAAGCAAACCGTACCCCACAGCGATGTGGTCTATCCCGACGAGACCGGCTGGAAGGTCGGCGGCCTGCTGCAGTGGATGTGGGTGTTCGTGACCGGCTTGGTGACGGTTTATGTGATCCGCCCCAGCCGCGGACACGACGTGCCGGCGGACGTGCTCGGGGCCGACTACGACGGGGTGATGGTTCACGACGGATGGGCGCCGTATGATCGTTTCGACAAGGCCCTTCATCAGCAGTGCCTCGCTCACTTGTTGCGGCGGGCCAACGAACTCCTGGAGCGCGGGCGCGGGGCAGCGCGATTCCCCCGGAAGGTCAAACGGTTGTTGCAGGATGCGCTGGCGCTTCGAGACCGGCGCGACGCCGGCCGGATCAGCCCCCACGGACTGGCCACCGCTCGCGGCCGGTTGGAGAAACGACTCGACCGCTTGGTGAAGGGCCGACTTTCGCACGAGGCCCACCGACGATTCCAGGCCCACCTCGCCCGACACCGGGACGAGATCCTGCTCTTCCTGTATGAATCGTACTTGGAGGCGACGAACTGGCCCGCCGAACAGGCCATTCGACCGGCGGTGGTCAACCGCAAGGTCTTTGGCGGCAACCGTACGCCCGCCGGAGCCCACGCCCAGGAGGTCCTCGGCAGCGTCTTCGCCACCTGCGCCCAACACGCGCGCGACGCCCTCTCGTTCCTGTCGACGCTCATCTGCCTTCCCGCACCTCAACGCCAAACCCGCGCGGCAGAACTCCTGTCCCATTCGCAAACGTTGACCGGTTGAGGCGCTATACAATCACTCAAGATCAAGCGTAGCCAGGCGGGCTCTCGTTCGGGGCAACTTCAGTGCCCGGCGGATGACAAGCCCGCGTATTTCGGTATTAC
>JBHICL010000731.1:0-1811 GCA_046759605.1 Alphaproteobacteria bacterium
TTGTCCACGTCCGCCGTCCCCGGCTCGGTGAACTTCAGCCGATGACACTCGAGCCCGAGGCCTCGCAGCGCGTGCTCCAGCCGATCCAGAGCACCGCCGTCTGCCGGGGTGACGCTGACGCAGCGAATGAGGTCCCGAGCGAGCGCGACCGGATCGAGCCTATTGTTGTGGGCCGCACCCATCCCGCCTCACCGCATCAGTCGCGTAGCAGCTCGTTGATAGAGGTCTTGGCGCGTGTCTTCTCGTCCACGCGTTTCACGATTACGGCACAGTAAAGGTTTGGACCCGGCCGGCCATCGGGAAACAGCTTGCCGGGCAGCGAGCCTGGCACCACGACGGAATACGCCGGAACCCTGCCGAAGAACGTTTCCCCCGTCTCACGGTCGACGATCCTGGTCGAAGCGCCGATATAGACGCCCATCGACAGCACAGCGCCTTCCTCGACCACGACGCCCTCCGCGACTTCCGATCTTGCGCCGATGAAGCATTCATCCTCGATGATCACCGGGCTCGCCTGCAGTGGCTCGAGCACCCCACCAATCCCGGCCCCGCCGGAGATGTGCACGTTCCTTCCGATCTGCGCGCACGATCCCACGGTGGCCCAGGTGTCGACCATCGTGCCGGTGTCCACATAGGCGCCAAGGTTAACGAAGCTGGGCATCAGCACGACGCCGGGGGCAATGTAGGCGGACCTGCGAACGACGCAGTTCGGAACCGCGCGGAAACCAGCCCGACGGAAATCCTCGGCGCCCCAACCGGCAAACTTCGAGGGCAGCTTGTCCCACCAGGGCGTGTCGTTTCCGGGCCCTCCGGGAATCTCAATCGTGTCGTTCAGGCGAAACGACAACAACACCGCCTTCTTGAGCCACTCGTGCACCCGCCACGCACCGTCGATCTTCTCGGCAACACGGGCCTCTCCCCGGTCCATCATGTCGAGAGCGCCCTCCACTGCCTCTCGGACACGGCCGGTGGTGCCGAGTCCGATCGTATCGCGGTCCTCCCAAGCCTGTTCAATCGTAGCTTGCAGTTCGGCGTTGCTCATGAGGTATCCGGTGTCGGGGTGCCGACAGAGCCGGCCAGAACATGACCCGGCCCCCGAAACCTGTCAACAAGCGGCGGAAACAATCCCTCAAACGCCGGCGTCGAGCACGGCTTCGAGCCAGGCGACGAGATCCTCGGCGGTGTGGTCGATATAGTCGGCGTCACGGGCCGGCTGCGCCCATTGGAACCGGCTCTCGACCCAGAGCGTCGTCATTCCCATCGCCGCCGCCGGCTCGAGGTTGCGGGCCAGGTCCTCGACCATGACCGCCGTCGTGGGCTCGATCGCGTGGCGCTCCACAAGACGCTCGTATGGCTCCGGCCGGGGCTTCGGCACGAATCCAGCCGCCTCGATGTCGAAAACGGCGTCGAAGACGTCGGTGAGACCGAGGTGCCGGAGCACGGCCGCGGCATGCGTCGCCGAGCCGTTCGTGAACACGAACTTGCGGCCGCGCAAACGGGCCAACGCGCCGGCGAGGCGCCGATCGCGCGTTAATGGTCCGTAGTCGATGTCGTGCACGTACTCCAAAAAACCGTGAGGATCGACGCCGTCTCTGACCATCAGACCGCGCAGGGTGCTGCCATAGGTCGCGAAGTATTCCCTCTGCACTCGCGTAGCAGCCTCCGTGTCGATACCCAGGCGCCGCTGAACGAAGCGGTTTATGCGCAGCGCTACCTGTGAGAACAGGTCGATGCTGGAGTGATAAAGCGTGTTGTCCAGGTCGAAGACCCAGACCTCGGCGTCACGGAGCTTCTGGGGGGAACGGTCCATC
>JBHICL010000732.1:0-1809 GCA_046759605.1 Alphaproteobacteria bacterium
GGATCTGAGGCCTGCACATCCTTCCAAACTCGGTCGAGCGCGATGAGATCGCCGTGGATGCTCACCGCGTCGTACTCGACCTGCCCGAAGGTGACCACCGGCTTGTTGTGCAGGATGGCCTCGAAGCCGACGCCGCTGTTGATGACGTAGACGGCGTCGCTGTGCGCGATGAGATCGTGCACGCTCGCCGTCGACCAGTAGACGTCGTGCCCCCTCGTAGCTTCCTGCAAGGGCCTCGCGCTCGCCGCGTTCGCAGGATGGGCTTTGAACACAACGCACAGACCGCGCCTCTTGGCCCACTCGGCGACACCGGCCACCACGTCAACCACCTCGTAGGGCGAGAAGAACCGGATGGCCTGATCGGTCGGCCGCTGGCAGGCGAAAAAAATGTAAGGGCCGTCGGGGATCTCCCCCCGCGCCACGAGCTCGCGTCGCTTCATCCGGGCGCGTTGCTCGTACTTGCTCTCGTTTCGCCGAACGACTCGCGCGACGTAGCGCTCGAAGGTCCCGCTCTCGGGGTCGCCCGCACGGTAGTCGCACGGATAGGCCGAGCTCCCGGCGCTCCAGCCCAGAGGGTCGACGGTGAAGAGCCAGGGAAAGGTCACCTGCATGTAGAAGAAGGTGCGACAGCGGAGGCGACCGAAGTGAAATCGCTGCTTGTGCGGGATGAAGACGACGTCGACCTCAAGTCGCTCGATAAACTCCGTCGTCACCTGCCAGAGCGGATGCACGATGAGGCCCGCCTCGCAGCCCTGTCGCTGAAACGCGGCCCTGATGTCTTCGGCCAGCGCCCGCCAGTGCGCGCGCAGGCGCATGTCCTGCGGGCTGCGGCGCCTCAGGCGGTCGGGCAGTCCACGCAGCCCGCCCGGGTTCTTGAACGGCAAATCAAGACGGGGCAGGAGCACCGCGACCCTGGGACTGGCGACGGCAATGGCGGGCACGGCGGCCGCCAGCCGCTCCGCCTTGGGTGTGTAGGCAGCCCGCTGCGCGAGATAGGTCTCGTCGGCCTTCTTGCGCCACCCCTTGCCGACCCAAATGGTAGAGCGCTTGTGAAACGCCCAATCGGCGTAGCGCGCCGACAGGTGACGAAGCTGAACCGCCGGGCCCGACGCGCGGTGGGAGCGATACGCTTCATAGAGCGCGAGCTGGTCTACGTACCACCTGGCCTTGCGCTGCACGATGACCGAGGCGATGCGCGTCGCGACGCTTTCGAGGTAGGCCAGAGCGGCCGGGGTCGGCGCCGCGTAGAAGGCGCTCGCGAAGAGCTTCTCCCGATCCTTAGGGCTATGAAGCCGCATGTGGGCCGCACAATCATAGCCATTCTGATCGTCGCGAAGGGCTTCCAGGCTGCCCCGGACGAGCACGTCGACGTCGAGCAACAGGATCCCCGTCCTAACGGCGCGGAGAAACTGGAGAAGACGTACGAAACGGATGCTGGCGCAGTAAGCGCGCGCGAACTCTGACGAAAGCCCCGCGAAGTCGAAGCGCTCCTCCGTCTGCGAGAGCGTGGTGCAGGTGAGCTCGCGCTCGAGGCGCTCGAGCGTTCGCTTAGAGGCCGCGTCGGGGTTGATGAGGTGGACGTGGAGGTGAGCCCCCGGCGAGTTGCGATCCAGCGAGCAAGCGAAGGGCAGTCCGTGCTCGCCGAGATAGACGCTGTCGCAGCCGATGAGAACGAGGAGCCGTCCCGGCTCGGGCTCGGGCCAGGGGCCACGGACCGCTGGCAGCTCTGAGAGCAAACCGGCGAGGTCCGTGGCGGGCCCGGCGAATCTCTTGACAAAAGGCCAGTTAAGCGGACCTACGAGCGAACGG
>JBHICL010000733.1:0-1807 GCA_046759605.1 Alphaproteobacteria bacterium
GGCCGGACACCACCCTCGAGCGGTTATCGGCGCTGCCCACGCCGTTTCGCGAAGGGGGCAGCGTCACCGCGGGCAACGCCTCGGGCGTGAACGATGGGGCTTGCGCCCTCATTGTCGCCTCCGAGGAGGCGGCGCGGCGTCATGGGCTCGAGCCGGTGGCCCGCGTGCTCGGCACCGCGGCGACCGGCGTTCCGCCGCGGATCATGGGCTACGGTCCGGCGCCGGCGACGCGCAAGCTGCTCGACCGCCTGGGACTGAAGCTCGACCGGATGGACGTGATCGAGCTCAACGAGGCGTTCGCGAGCCAGGTGCTCGCCGCGTTGCGCGACATGGGCCTGCCCGACGACGCCCAGCACGTGAACGCCAACGGCGGGGCCATCGCCCTCGGCCATCCCCTGGGCATGAGCGGCGCGCGTCTCGTGACGACCGCCGCCTACGAGCTGCGGGAGAGGCAGGCCGGTTATGCTCTCTGCACCATGTGCATCGGCGTGGGCCAGGGCATCGCCACGGTCATAGAGCGGGTGTGAGACGCCAGAGGGTGAACACCAGTCACGGGAGGGTGTCGACATGACGGAATCCAAGAAGCCGCCGTTCCGAGCCGATCACGTGGGAAGCCTGTTGCGGCCGCAGGCGCTTCTCGAGGCCCGCGACAGGCGCCACAGGGGAGAGATCCCGGCGGAGGAGCTGCGCGCGGCGGAGGACGAGGCCATCCGCGATGCGGTGCGACTTCAGGAGAATGTCGGGCTGCGGGGAATCACCGATGGCGAGTTCCGCCGGACCTACTTCCACGTCGACTTCCTCGAGAAGATCGAGGGGGTGACCGTGAGCGAGGGCAAGCTCGCCCGGTTCCATAGCAAGACCGAGGAGTTCGAGTTCGCGCCTCCCTCCATCGGTGTCGGCGGCAAGCTCGAGCGCGCGCAGGGTATCCAGACCGACGACTTCGATTTCTTGGCGAAGACCACCTCGCGGACGCCCAAGGTGTGCGTTCCCTCGCCCACCATGACGCACTTCCGCGTCGGCCGGGCCGGGATCAGCCGGGAGGCCTACCCCGACATCGAGGCGTTCTACGGCGACCTCGCCCGGGTCTACCGCGAGGAGATCGCCGACCTTGCGGATCTCGGCTGTCGCTACATCCAGCTCGACGATACCAACCTCGCCTATCTTTGCGATCCGGCGATGCGCGAGAGGACCGAGGCCATCGGCGAGGACCCGGACGCGCTGCCACACACCTACGCCCGTCTGATCAACGATTCGATCCGGGATCGTCCCGCCGATATGGCCGCGTGCATCCATCTCTGTCGCGGAAACTTTCAAAGCGCCTGGGTGGCCGAGGGCGGCTACGAGCCGGTGGCGGAGGCGTTGTTCAACGAGATCGACGTGGACGGCTTCTTCCTGGAATACGACACCGAGCGCGCCGGGGATTTCAGCCCGTTACGCCACGTGCCGAATGGGAAGATGGTCGTGCTGGGTCTGGTGACCACCAAGGAGCCGGAGCTGGAGCCGGCGGACGATCTCAAGCGTCGCATCGACGAGGCAGCGACGTACGTGCCCTTGGAATGGCTCGCCGTCAGCCCGCAATGTGGGTTCGCCAGCACTGTGCACGGCAACCGCGTCACCGTTGACGACGAGATCGCCAAGCTGGCGCGCGTGGTCGAGGTGGCGGAGGACGTGTGGGGCGCGGTCTAAGGGAGGGCGATCGCTGGTATCGCCCGCACGTGCGCCAGACCGAGGGCGCAAGGAACGACTGGGAGCATAACGACATGAACCTGCATCCCGGCTTCAGGCCGTTCGATTTCCAGGGCTGGAT
>JBHICL010000734.1:0-1806 GCA_046759605.1 Alphaproteobacteria bacterium
TGCCCTGGAAGAACATCGAGGCGAAGACGTAGATCGGGATCATCGGCAAGAAGCCGATGAGGTAAATCCCCATCGTCAGGCCCGCCATCCACGATATGGCGACCGCTTGCCGGCGGCGGGAAGGCGCGGGTCTCGGCTCGCCTTCCGTTTCGGTGGCCGCTTTCCCGGAAAAGATCGTGTCGATGATCCTGCCGATCGCGGTGCCCGTCTGCCCGATCAGATCGAGGCCGCACAGCAGGAGGCTGGTGTAGCCCACGAGCAGCGGGAACAGCCTGACCCCGGGCGCATAGCCGTAGCTCAAGTAGATGAAGAGCAGCGTCAAGGCCAGCAGGCTCAGGGCGAAGCAAAGCGTGCCGCGTTTTTCCGCCGCGATCAGATTCATGCCGCGGCCTCCCCGCGCTTTTTCATCCACAGCCTGAGCGAGGGGTAGGCCAGGCTCGCGGCGATCAGGAGCAGCAGGATGAGCGAGACGTTGCGGGTGAGGAAAATCGACCAGCTCCCGTCGGAAATCATCATCGTCTGGTGGAAGCTCCTCTCCGTGATCTCGCCCAGCACCAGCGCGATGGTGAAGGTGATCCGGGGATAGTTGAAGCGGATCATGTAGTAACCCACCACGGCGAAGACCAGGGCGACGAAGACATCGCCGATTTCCGTCTGCAGGGCGTAGGCGCCGACGAGGGCAATTACGGTGACCACCGGCACCAGGATGTGTACGTCGATCAGGGTCAAGAGCGCCATGGTCCGGGCGAGGGAGAGCACGATCAGCGTCGCCAACACGCAGGCGAAGGTGAGCGTCAGGATCAGGGTGAAGATCACGTCTTCGTGTTCGAACAAGATCGTCGGCCCAGGGTCCAGGCCGTGGAGAACCAGGACGCCCAGGAAAACGGCGGTCTCGGCGCTTCCCGGGATGCCGAAGGCCAGCGTCGGGATGAGGGAGCCTCCGTCCTTGGCGTTGTTCGCCGATTCCGGGGCGATGACGCCGAGGATGTTGCCCTTGCCGTAGGTCTCGGGCTCCTTCGACATCTGCACCTGGGTGGAGTAGGAAAGAAAGGCCGCCACCGTGCCGCCGACGCCCGGCACGGCGCCGATGAAGGTGCCGATGGCGGAACCGCGAAACATGGTGGTGTAGTTCTGGAAAACCGCCTTCACCCCGTCGAAGATTCTCTGGATCTTCACGATCTCGGGGTTCTCGGCGACGGTTCCGCCCTTCACCGAAAGGTTGATCATCTCGGCGATGGCGAACAGCCCGATCAGCGCCGGCACCAGTTTGATGCCGTCCCACAGGAAGTCGACGTCGAAGGCGTAGCGGACCTCGCCGCTGACCCCGTCGTAACCGATAAAGCCGGCGATCAGCCCGACGCAGGCCGTGATCAGGCCTTGGAGCAGCCGGCCGCCGGTCGCGACCGCGATGGCGCAAAGCCCGAACACCGCGAGCAGGAAGAACTCCGCCGGCGCGAACAGTAAAACGATCTCCTTGGCGATGGGGATGACGGCGACCAGGGTGGCGACGCCGATCAACCCGCCGAGGGCGGAGGCCGTGGCCCCGGCGCCCAGCGCCAGGCCCGCCTTGCCCTGTTGCGCCAGGGGATAGCCGTCGAAGGTGGTGGCCGCGTTGGGCGCGATGCCCGGCGTGTTCAACAGGATGGCGCTCACCGACCCCCCGGTCGAGGTCGACGCCATGACGCCGCCCATGAGCACGATCGCCTCGAAGTTCTCCATGCCGAAGGTCAACGGGATCAAAAGCGCGATGGCCGTGGTGCCGCCGAGCCCCGGGATCGCCCCGAACACGAGCCCGATGCACGTCCC
>JBHICL010000735.1:0-1806 GCA_046759605.1 Alphaproteobacteria bacterium
TTGTGCGGACCTGGGAGCCGAGGTCGAGAAGGGCGAGCCCATCGCGCGCGTGCACGATGTCGAGCGCACCGGCCAGCCGCCCACCGAGTACCCCGCGCGGCGCAGTGGTATACTGGCCGGGCGTCACTTTCCAGGTCTTGTTCGGCCCGGCGATACCCTTGCCGTCATCGCCGTCGCGGGGCCGTGAGCCGCGGCGGGCGCGAGGCGGCTCAACGTCCCGGTGCGGTAGCCAACGACGATCCCAACCGCGAGCATTCGACTTGTCGCTCAACCGGCGCCGAGGCGACGCACTTGTTTCGAGATCCGGCCATGCGCCGGCGGTCTAAGCCGATCCGGCGGCTTGGTCCCATGGCCCCGCATGCGGCGTGTTGACGCGATCTGGTCGCGCGCGCAACACTGCACGAGCTGCAGACAGCATCGGCCACATGAGCTGCCGATGGGCGTCAGCTGTTCCCGGGCGAAGAGCGGTTTCGCTCATGACACTGCAAGAAGTGACCGAGCGACCAAAAAGGGGGTCTCGGGTTTTTCCGGAATCCGAGTTCGAGGCTCGGTTCGCCCGGGTACGCCAGGCAATGGGTGAGCGGGGTCTCGATGCCGTCCTGGTATCCAGCCCTGAAAACATCTTCTACCTTACCGGTCTGGACTACCAGGGATACTTCGCCTACCAGGCTTTGATTGTGCCCCTGGAGGGCATGCCGGTCCTAATCACCCGGGCCATGGAACGCGCGATCATTCGGGACAGAGTCCCGAACGTCCGCCACGTCGGTTACTCGGACGGCGTAGCAACGCTGCCGGGTGCCAGCGCGGCGGACACGGATCTCCAGATGGCCGAGCGACGGGAGAGTGGAGAGGTTGCCGGACTCAGGCCGTGGTCGACTAGCATAGGCATTCCGACTCGCGAATCCGCAAGCCACCCGTCGCCCTTTGCGGCAGGCGGGCAGGCGACATGCATGGCGTTGAAGGACTGTGGTCTGGCGCGTTCCCGCCTTGGCATAGAGAAGGCCAGCTCGTTGCTGCCCCTTGGAATTGTCGAGGAGATCATGGGCGGCCTACCGGAGGCCCAGTTTGAGGACGCGTCGGATCTGGTCACCGATTGCCGTTTGATCCAATCGCCGCTCGAACTGGAAAACACGCGAAAGGCGGCTGCGGTTTCGGAATCAATGATGTTGGCTGCCATTGCGGCAGCGGGTCCCGGCGTCGCCAAGCGAGATGTGTTGGCCGCGATTTACCAGACGATGTTCTCGCGCGGCGGGACACATCCAGGCTTCGTGCCTTTGGTCCGCTCGACCCGGACGCTCGAGCACGAACATGGTCCCTGGGAAGAGGATGGCTTGGCGGCACGCGATATTCTGTTCCTCGAGATGAGCGGATGCGTTCGGCGCTACCATGCCCCGCTGAGCCGTCTGGTCTTTATCGGCAAGGCGCCGACCAGGGCGGAGAGAATTCAGCGCGTCTGCGAGGAGGCCATCGACGCCGCGCAGAAAGCGATCCGTCCGGGCGTCCGCGCGAGCGAGGTCTACGCCGCGTGGCAGAAGCGCGTAGACGAGTCGGGGTTCGCCGGCTACCGGCGCCACCACTGCGGGTATCTCGTCGGTATCGGCTTTCCGCCCAGTTGGACCGGCAATGGCGTTCCCGTGGGTCTGCGAGAAGGTTCCAACATGGAGTTGCGGGCCGGAATGGTTTTTCACCTGCTGTCCTGGCTGCTGCGGACGCGACGGGGCGATTATGTCATTTCGGACACGGTCCTGGTGACCGAGACCGGCTGCGACGTCCTGACCAACGTTTCACGCGGGATTATTGTCCGGT
>JBHICL010000736.1:0-1785 GCA_046759605.1 Alphaproteobacteria bacterium
GTGAGCGGGTCTTGATCGAGCCGTGCATCCGGGAAGCGAACGGGCAAGAGCTGGACCGACCCTGGTATTTCGGCTCGGAATGCGACGGAGGATTTGCCGAATACACCGTGGTTGCGTCGCGGCACGCCTACAGGATCGAGAGCGCGCTGAGCGACACCGCGCTTGCTTCCTTTCCCTGTTCCTACTCCACAGCGGAGAACCTCCTGACCCGGTCAAGGGTCGGCTCGGGAGATCTTGTTCTCATTACCGGCGCGTCGGGGGGTGTCGGGTCTGCTTCGGTTCAGTTAGCTAAGGCGCGTGGGGCACATGTTATCGCTATGACCAGTCCCGCGAAGTCGGCAGACGTGCTTAGCCTCGGAGCCGAGCGGACGCTCGCACGAGAGGACAGTGTTATCGAAACGCTTGGGCGGGACAGCATCGATGTCGTGGTCGATCTGGTGGCGGGACGGCAGTGGCCGGAATTCCTCGACGCGCTCCGCCCCGGAGGACGCTATGCCGTAGCGGGCGCGATCGGCGGGCCTTTGGTCGAGCTCGACGTCCGAACGCTTTATCTGAAGGACCTGAGCCTCTTCGGATGCACGGTCCTTGAGCCCGACGTGTTCTCCAATCTGATCGAACACATCGAGTGCGGACGCATCTCACCCGTCGTGGCCGAAACGTTCCCGCTCGAGCAGATCGCCGACGCGCAGGCCGCTTTCATGTCTAAGAAGCACGTTGGAAAAATCGTTCTCACACTGGCCACCCGAGGCTAAGGCGTTGTGGCCCGCTGTCATGGGCGCCCGCAAGGCGAGCCGCTCTTGTAAGTTAATCAGCTCGCCTCAACCGATAGTCGAGCCGAACAAGTCCCATTTCGAATTGCTCAATCGCATCAAGACAGAGCGTCGCGGAATGTTCGCTCTTAAGGAACAGCGGTACGCCATCTCCAAGTAGAACCGGAATCAGGAATAGTTCCAGTCGGTCAATAGCGCCCAGATCGAGCAAGGCCGACTGCAATCGAGAGCCGCCAACAATCCAAACATCACCGTCGTCTAGGTTTCGAAGGTGCGGAACGAGTTCTGGGATGTCTTTTCTCCAAGCCGCAACATTCGGCGGCGGATGAGTGAGCGGCTTCGAGGTGACAACTATTCCGCGCTTGCCCAGATACACCCAGTCTGGGCCGAACCCACGCGCCTGGTCGTAGGTCTTACGGCCCATGACAACCGTATGTATATCGTCGATGAAGCGCTCATAGCCATAGTCCACTGCTTCGAACGGCTCAAGCCAGCCAACGCCGCCCTCCCTGTCGGCAATGTAGCCGTCCACACTTGCAGCGATGAATCCTCTGATTGAAGCCATGTCGGCAGTTATGCACGCGTGGCATTGTCGCCTCAAGTATCCGCTTTGATTCATGAGCGGACGACCGCTTTCTGATCCGGGCGCGAACCTTGTGCTCGGCCGCATTGAACGACGGCATTTGGCCGAAGGCTGCCCCCGTTTGATCAAGCAGGTCGAATGGCAGCTCCGGGTCATGAGCGGCGGTTCACAGCCTGCCCGAGGTAGGTCCGGTCTGCGCCACTTTCCGGACGCGCCCGCGGGGTGGCCTGAACCGTCGCACCTCCATGTTGACACGCGGGCATCAACTTCAGAAAAGACGCCAGTGACGCGTCGCCCTAGAGCATCGATTTTTCCTTAATCATAATCGCA
The DNA here is from genome assembly GCA_046759605.1 of Alphaproteobacteria bacterium. Classification (GTDB taxonomy): domain Bacteria; phylum Pseudomonadota; class Alphaproteobacteria; order UBA6615; family UBA6615; genus JBHICL01. Next base: position 1,684 of record JBHICL010000736.1, read on the forward strand.
AAAAGGGGAGAATTGTCCAATCAGAAGTCGTAGTCAGTACTTTCAATAGGAACTACAAGTGGCACCTAACTTTGATCCATAAACCCATTCTCGCGCTCCCTC
>JBHICL010000737.1:0-1777 GCA_046759605.1 Alphaproteobacteria bacterium
CGCCGGGGCGGGCTTTCCCGCCTCGCCCAGGATGTCGTCGCCCGCGAGGTAGCAGCAGGCGCGGAAATCGTCGCCCGTGGTCACGGGCGCAAAGGCGTTGCTTTCCAAGTGCATGCCGAGAACGGCGATGCGCGGCCGTTTGACTGTCATGGGTTCCTCCTCGCAATCCGGTCCCGGCTTCTCCGCCCGGGCTCCTCACATCGGTACAAATACGCTTGCCCCCGGCGCTTGGAAACAGGATCATGACGGAAATGCGCGCCTCCGATCTCAGCAGCGTCGACATGATTAGGAAACTGGTCGGGTTTAACACGACCAGCCGCGATTCCAACCTGGCCTTGATCGAGTTCGTGAAGGGTTATCTTGCCGGCCTCGGGGTCGAGAGCCGCCTCGTCTACGACGCCGGGAACCGAAAGGCCAATCTGTACGCCACGCTGGGACCGGAGGATCGGCCCGGCATCATGCTTTCGGGGCACACGGACGTGGTTCCGGTGGACGGCCAGGACTGGCACAGCGACCCCTTCGAGGTGGTCCAAAAAGGGGGCCGGCTTTTCGGCCGCGGCGCCGCCGACATGAAGAGCTTCCTGGCGATTGCGCTGGCCTTCGCCCGGGAGTTCCTCGAGCGCGGGCTTGAGACGCCGATCCACCTTGCCCTCTCCTACGACGAGGAGGTGGGCTGCCTCGGCGTGCGGCGGCTGATCGACGCGCTGAACGAGATGCCCGTCAAGCCCGCCATGTGCATCGTCGGCGAGCCGACCGAGATGAAGGTGGTCTTGACCCACAAGGGAAAGAAAATCGTGCGCGCAGAGGCGCGCGGGCTGGAATGTCATTCGTCGCTGGCCCCCCACGGCGTCAACGCCATCGAATACGCCGCCGAACTGATCGCTTTCATTAAAGACCTGGCCCGGCGCATCGCAGCCCAAGGGCCGTTTGACTCCGGCTTCGACGTGCCGCACACCACCATTCACGTCGGCCAGATTCAGGGGGGCACGGCGCTCAACATCGTGCCCAAGGACTGCTGGTTCGATTTCGAGATCCGTCACCTGCCCGGGGACGACCCGGACGCGCTGCTTGCCGAGATCAGGAATCATGTCGAGAAGAAGCTCGAGCCGATGATGCGGGCGGCGAGCCCCGAGGCCGGCTTTTTCTTGAAAGAGGTCTCGGTTTCCCCCGGGCTCGACACGCCGGCCGGGGAAGCGGTGGTCAACGTCTCCAAGGCGCTGGCGCAACGGAATGACCACGGGAAGGTTGCCTTCGGCACCGAGGCCGGACTGTTCAGCAACCGGGCGGGCATACCAACGATTGTCTGCGGCCCCGGCAGCATCGGACAGGCGCACAAGCCCGACGAGTTCATTACGCTCAAGCAGGTCGCCGAGTGCGAGGCGTTCATGCGCCGGCTGATGGACCGGGTGTGCGTCGCAAAGGCGGACGCGTGATTCGGAGAGTCCAGGCCGCACGAGGCTCGCGCGGCCTTTGCGCGTAAGATTTTCGTATAAGACAAGGCATTATTTCCTATTCGCTTCGAGGAGAGCACCGCCGTGTCCGACAAGAGCTATCCGGTCGAATTGGCTGCGCCCGACATTTCTCCATACAAGGCGGGCAATACCGGGATCGACTACGTCACCACTTTCGACGGCGGAAGACCCGGCCCGCATGTCATGGTGAATGCGATCACCCACGGCAACGAGCTGTGCGGGCCCATTGCTCTCGAGTTTTTGTTCAAGAACGGCGTCCGCCCGACCAGGGGCAAGCTCACGCTGAGCTTCGCCAACCACGAGGC
>JBHICL010000738.1:0-1775 GCA_046759605.1 Alphaproteobacteria bacterium
ACCTGCCGGTCGCCCTCCACCCGCGGCCGCGGCGCGCGCTGCTCATCTGCTACGGCGTCGGCATGACCGCCAGGGCGCTGGCCAACACCGCCAGCCTGGAGCGCATCGACGTGGTCGACATCTCACGCGATGTCGTCGAGCTGGGCGAGCTCGTCTACCCTTCGGCCGCCGACCACCCGCTGCGCGACCCGCGCGTCCGGGTCACCATCGAGGACGGGCGCTTCTTCCTCCAGACGACGGACGAGCGCTACGACCTGATCACGAGCGAGCCCCCGCCACCCCAGGGGCTCGGCGTGGTCAACCTGTACTCGCGTGAGTACTTCCAGCTCACCCACGACCGCCTGGCGCCGGGCGGGATGGTGACCCACTGGCTGCCTGTTCCCCAACTCGACCAGTTCGACCTGCGCGCCATCGTGCGCGCCTGGGTGGATGTGTTCCCCGAGTCGTCGCTGTGGATTGGGGCCGGGGGTAACTGGATTCTGCTCGGGGTGCGCGAGGGCGGCCGCCCCGTCAGCGAGGAGGAGTTCCGCCGTCCGTGGCAGGACCCCCGGGTTGGTGCCGAGCTCCGCGACCTGGGCGTCGAGTCGCCCGAGCAGCTCGGCGCGCTGTTCGTCCTCGATCGCGAGGGGATGCTCGAGCTCGCCGGCGACATCCCTCCGCTCGTCGACGACTTCCCCTACCGGCTCAGCCCCCGGGGAGTGTCGAAGTGGGAGAGCCGCTACCTGCAGCTGCTCGACCCGGGTCAAGCCCAGGACCGGTTCTTGGCGAGCGGGCACATCCGACATCTGTGGCCGGAGGGGCTGCGGCGCGCCAGCCTGCGCCACTTCGCCGCCCGGTTTGCGCTCCACGACAGCATGAGTCCCTGGAAGTTCGGGCCCAAGCGGGACCTGATCGTCGAGCTGTATGAGCTGCTCTCCATGACGGACTACCGGACCCTCGTCCTCTGGAGGCTGGGGACGAACGCCGACGAGCTGCGGCTCCTCGAGGCCGAGCTGCGGGGCCACCCGGCCCCCGGCCATCCCGACCCCGCGGTCCACCGCCTCCTCGGCCACCGCGCCCTGGCCGACCGGGACTACACCGCGGCCGCGTCCCACTACGCCGCCGCGAACGAGCGCGAGGAGGGAGACGCCGCGACGCTCCGCCTGCTGGTGCTCGCCTTGTACCTGGACGGCCGCCCCGACGAGGCCGGGCGAGCCGCGGCGGGAGGACCGCCGGACCTCTTTACGCCCGAAGCGCTGGGGCTGCTGCGCGAGCGATTCGCGCTCACCGTTCCGCGGGGGAGCTAGTCCCTCGGTTAGTCGCTGTCCTGCCAGTACTGGGAGCCCGGCTTGGTCAGGTCGTAGCGGTAGCGGTCGCCCTCCGGCTCGCCGAGACCCTGCTCAGCCCGGTTGGTTATCCTGCCAACCGTGTCCAGTCCTTGCTCAGCGTGTCTTGAGCAGTTTGGATCCCTTGGATATACTGCGCGTGTGAAGTACAGAAGCAAGTGCCCTCGTGGGGTATAGTGCATATCCAATAGAGATGCCGTCGCGACATGAAAATTAAGATACTCATGGTCGCATTCATTTTTTCTTGTTGGACTTGTCTCAGTGACGGGCAATCGCAAGTAGCAGTTGATTATCAGTCTCGTGTGCCCGTGAAAGCTGAAATCCTGGTTGAAGGTTTGCGCGATCCATGGGCTGTGGTTTCTTCTCAAGATGGCGGACTGTATATTACTGAAACTCGCGGCCAAATTTACAAATATGAACAGGGACAGCTCTCCCAGCCATTACGCGGAG
>JBHICL010000739.1:0-1773 GCA_046759605.1 Alphaproteobacteria bacterium
GATCACACGTACGCCCCTTCTATGATGGAGGGTACTAGCAGCCTGTCGGACTGAGGTCTGTGAAGTTGGACAGGAACGAATTGGAGGGTGAAGATTTCATGGTATCGGCGCGTTTCTTGAGGAAGCGGATTCCGGCTCGGCGGTCAGGCATAGCCGAGGGCGAACATCCGCTTCAGGTTCCAGGCCAGGGTGACCAGGCTCCACTCGCCTCTGACCTTTTCGAGGCCCCGGAGGGAGAACTGGCGGAAGCCCATCGCCGACTTGATGATGCCGAACACCGGTTCCGGCGTTTGCTTGCGCAGGGCGTAGGCTTGCCGGCCTTCGGGCGTCGCCAGCCGATGCGCCATCGCTTGCAGCGGCGTCGGGTTCTCCGGGGCCGGCGGCGCCGCGAACCGCTCTTGCCAGGACAGATGATGGCGCTGCCGTCCCGGGGCGATCAGCGGCGCGATCTTCGCCTCGGCGCAGGCCGTCACGTTCGCCTCGCTGAAGTAGCCGCTGTCCGCCAGCAGGGTCTCGGGCCGACCCAGCGCCTCGGGCAGCTGGCCGAGCTTCTCCAGCAGCGGCGCGACCTGCTCCTTGTCGTTGGCCGCCTGGGTCACGTCGCTGGCCAGCACCAGCAGGCTGTCGGTCGTCACCGTCGCCTGGGCGTTGTAGGCCTGTTCGAAGCCGCCGCCCGCCGCCGGCATGATGCGCGAGTCCGCGTCGGTCAGATTGACCTGGTCCTGACGCCCGGGGCCTGGCGTCGGCGGCTGCGGCGGCCGGCCGCCCGGCTTGCGGCCCGTCCGCTTCGCCTTCTCCTCGCGCGCCTTCATCTTCGCTTCGTACTCGGCCTGCTCGCGCGCGACGCGCGCCTTGGCCCGCGCCTCGATCTTCGCCTTGGCCTCGGCCAAGCGCTGCAGGCGCTCCTCGCGTCGGGCCAGCTCTTCCGGCACCGACATCCCGTCCGGCACATCCGCCGTGTCGGCCGCCTCCGCCAGCGCCATGAGCTCCTCGACCTCGGCCCTCAATTGCGCTTCGATCTTGGTCGCGTGCTCATAAGACAGCGCGCTGTGCCGGCTGGCATTGGCGTGAACCTTGGTGCCGTCCAGCGCCACCGTGCCCAGCTTGAGCAGCCCGCTCTCCCGGGCCAGCAGCAGCACCTCGACGAACAGCGCTTCGATCTGCTTCAGGAAGCGGCGCCGGAACGTGGCGATGGTGTCGTGATCGGGATGATCGTTCGCGGTAATGAAGCGGAAGGCCACCGAATCGTAGGTGGCGCGCTCGATCTTGCGGCTCGAATACACCCCGGTGGCGTAGCCGTAGACCAGAAGCCCCAAGAGCGCGCTCGGGTGATAGGACGCCGAGCCCGAGCCGCGATAGGCCTTGACCATCGCCGACAGATCGAGCCGCTCGATCACTTCGACCACGAACCGCGCCAGATGACGCTGCGGCAGCCACTCATCCACCGAGGGCGGCAGCAGAAACCCGGTCTGGCGATCAACCTGGCGAAAATTGCTCATGGCGGTTCATGTCCCTGGTGGAGAGGTGCACGAATCATACCACATCTTGTGCCAACCTTCGCCCTAAGTCCGACAGGCTGCTAGGTGAGCTCCAAGCGGGCGATGAAGTGGAGCGAGCGGTCGAAAAGCCACGCCGCGGGCGGGGGATATAGCTTGAGATTGCTTAGCCAAATCGAGGGTGTCAGGCCGATCCGCTTGAAAGCGTCGCGCCAGCGCCGCTCCGGCCAGTAGTTGTAAGGCAGTGGGACGCCATGGGAGGCGTTGCCGACCCAGT
>JBHICL010000740.1:0-1764 GCA_046759605.1 Alphaproteobacteria bacterium
AAACGGGGCGGCGGGTGACCGCGTTGCTCGTCTGGATGATCGCTGAAAAAAAGTTGTTGAAAAGTTAAGCGCGATCCCGGGATGGACCCGCGCGACATCGGATCCGGGGACGGGACGGGCGCGGCGATAGGTGGGCCGAGCCCGCGCCGGCGGCCGACAACCGGCGCGATGGCAGCCTGGGGCTGAACCTGGCGGGAATCGCGCTCAGCCGGCTGCGCGACTCTCGCCTTTCCCGGCACTCCTGGCCTCTCTCGCGCCGGGACCGGCAAGGGTGGTCACGGAGCCGTCCTCGGCCACCCCCACGTCACCGGAGATCTGGCCGCCGGGCAACACCTCCAGACTGCCGTAGACAATGCGCCCGCCGACCCTGCCGGACGGATGTATCCGCAGCAACTTGGCCGCTGTGAGCTCGCCGTCCACGCGGCCGCGAACATCGGCGGTTTCGACATTGGCCGAGCCGCGGAACACGCCGGTTTCCGCGACCTCGAGAAGGCGTGCCGTGATCGCCGCCTCGACCTCGCCCTCGACGGTGAGCACGTCGCAGTCCGCGATCTCGCCCTTGAGGCGAATGGACCGGCCGACGATCAGACGGCTCTCGTCGGTATGCTGTTTGACGGGTCCTGGGTCGAGGTGGCGCGAGGTCGGAGTCGGCGCCGGGGGAATGTCAGCCAGGTGAGCGGCAGGCCTCGTGGGGATTATCGTGCGATCGCGAGTCATTCTCTCTCCTTGCTCCAGAGCGGAGTCGACACTGCGGGGCTGATCGATGTCCGGTTGTTCCGGCTCGCGCGGTTCCTGACGGCGAAACATTCCTTTGTACCCCAGATGTTGATCGTTGGTTGCCACGGCGACATCGCGGCCCTTGCCACCTCTGCTGTCAAATGATGCCGCTAAGATGTCGCCGCCTGGACGAATTGATGGCGTCGGCGCAGCGATGGCTAACCAGGCTCATGTAACGGATTGACCATCCACTTGTCTACGTCCGGGGGGGCTTACTCGACCTCGGCCACAAATTTGCTCCGGCAGCACGTACCCGTCGGGGCATTGTGTTAACACGGTGTTAACGGATCGGCGATGAAGATGAGGCGTGGAAGCGTCCATCTGTCCAGATTGGGTAGATGCGCAGGCCGGTGAGAGGGTTGACGTGAAGGTGAACTGGTCGCCTGGGGCCAACTCGGCGCCAGGCGAGACGAGCGCGAACACCCCATCGACCACGGAAGCGGCGACGCGGTTGCCAGCCTCGTTGGAATCGGCGTATGCCGAGTGGCGCCGGCTCGAACTTCGCCACGATCCAACCTCGGGGTCGAGACGCGACCTCCTGGAACGCCTTATCCTGTTCACGCTGCCCGCCACGACGCCCGAGCAGATGCGCTACCGCATGAGCGTGCTGCGCCGTCGCACCGCGGGCTCGCTAGGTATCGAGGAGGCGCAGAAACTAGCTGAAATCGTTCTGCAGGATCTCGCCGGGATGGACCGCCAGCTCGAGGTCACCGGTCCACGTCGCCCCTCCACCGCGGAAAGACGAGAGCAGGTGCTGGCGCGCCTGCGGCACCCGGAAAACAGCCGCTTGTCCGACAGAGAGATCGCCCGCCAAGTCGGCGTGTCGCCGCAGACGGTAAACAACTGGCGCCGACGGCTTCGGGGAGAGGGTTGCGATACCGGAATTGGCGACAGGATAGCTCGACGCGGCGGAACCCAGTACTGGATGAGAACGGAACGGATCGGCAAGAGGCTCACAATGTCGCATGCCGAACCTCCCTTGCCCGT
>JBHICL010000741.1:0-1763 GCA_046759605.1 Alphaproteobacteria bacterium
CCGGTCACCGGCGCTCATTCTGTTCGAGGATGCGCACTGGGCAGACCCGGCGACCCTGGGTTTCCTCGGCCGACTCGTCGATCGGATCCGGGGAAAGCGCGTCCTGTTGCTCATCACGCACAGGCCGGACTTCACGCCACCGTGGAGCGCGGCGGCCCACATAGCGAGCATCCGGCTCGACGGGCTCGGCCGGGACGACTGTGGCGCGATGGTCGAGCGACTTGCCGGCGGCAAGAGGCTGCCGGAGACCGTCATCGACGAGATAGTGGCAACCACGGGCGGTATCCCACTCTATGTCGAGGAAGTGACGAAAACCCTTCTCGCCTCGGGAATGCTCGAGGAGGGACCAGATGGCTACATGCTGGCCGGACCGCTCGAGCCGTTGACGATTCCCGCATCGTTGAACGATTCGCTCATGGCCCGGCTCGACAAGCTGGGACATGCGAAGGACGTGGCGCAGGTCGCCGCGATTCTCGGACGCACGTTCACCCGGACGCAGCTTACGGCGATCTCGCCGGTCACGGAGGAAGAGCTGGAGGGCGCCATCGCCCAACTGGTCGAGGCGGACGTCATCCGTCCCGTGAGCACGCACGGCGGACAGGCCTATGATTTCAGGACCCCCCTGCTTCGCGACGTGGCGTATCAGTCGCTCCTGCTCAGCAAGCGGCGCGAGCTTCACCTACGCGCGGCGCAATTGCTGGAGCGGGTCTACACCGGCACGTCGGAGACCGAGCCGGAGCTCCTTGCACATCATTACGCAAGCGCCGGTCTGAACGAACGCGCGATCGCCTACTGGCGCCGCGCGGCGGAGCGCGCGTCGGAACGCTACGCGAGCACGGTGGCCATCGGCCATCTCAAGCGTGCGCTGGATCTGCTTCCCGCGCTGCCGGAGACCCGCTCGCGGGACAAGCATGAGCTCGTGATCCGCTCGGCGCTGGGTACCGCGCTCCTGGCCGTTCGCGGCTATGCCGAAGAGGGCGTGCTCATCAACTTCACGCGGGCGCGCGAACTGGCCGAACGGATCGGCAGTGACCACGAACGTTTTCGTGCGATCCGCGGCCTGTGTCTCCACAGCCTCATGCGTGGCGAGCACACGACGGCGAACAGGCTCGCGGACGAGTGCCTTCAACTGGCGGAGCAGGTACAAGACCAGCCGTGTGTCATGGAAGGGCACCGGCTTGCTGGAACTTGCGCGTTTTACACCGGGCGGTTCGGCGTCAGCCGTGTCCACATGGAGAAGGTCGTGGCCATTTACGATCCTCGGCGCGATGGCCATCTGGCGGGCGCGTTCGGGCAGGATCCGGGCGTCATGGCGCGGATCTACCTCGCCTGGACCCTGTGGATCACGGGTCACACGGAACAGGCGCTCACGACCATGAACGAGGCCGTGGCGCTGGCGCGGCAACTAGGCCACCCACAAAGCCTGATCCTGGCTCTTTACTTCGCGACGCACTTGCATCTGTTTCGCGCCGAGCCAGCGGACGCCCAGCGTCATGCGGCGTCGTGTCTCGAGCTCGCCCGCCGCGACGGGCTGCCGTTCCGCACGGCGATGGCGACGATCGCCGAGGGATGCGCCCTGGCCGCCGACGGGAGCTTCGCGAAAGCGGAGGAGCGGCTACGCGAGGGAATTGCGCTTTGGCGGGAGAACGGCGCCGAGCTCGCCGTCACCCTGTTCGCCGGCACCCTCGCGAACGTGTGCCTGAACGCGGGGCGCCTGGACGGGGCGTGGGAGGCCCTCGGTGAGGCGCGGCAGCTCGAGGAGG
>JBHICL010000742.1:0-1758 GCA_046759605.1 Alphaproteobacteria bacterium
TGCTGGCGTTCGACCTCCTCGAACAGACGGGCCGCTTCACCGTTACGGCGCTGCGCGAGCTGGTCGACCGCGTCGTTGTAAAGCTCCTCCACCGGACGCTCGACATATGCGGGCTCGTCCGAAGTGCCGCAGGCGCTGAGCACCAGGAGCGCGATACATCCCGCAATGGTCCCACGCCTGCCTGAGCTATTCGGCATAACAGCCACCAGTAACGTTCCCACCTCGACCAGTCCCCAAGGAGTGGCCGGGACCCACAGCCCTCTTACAACGCCAGTGCAAGGGCACGATGGCTCGGGTCGTCCTACCCGCGTTCACGCGGATGCCACCGCGGCCGCTGGCGTGTCCAGCTCGCCCGCATAGTCCGCGGGCAGCGTCGCAAGACACCACGCCGTCTCGTCGGCAAACAACGCCTCGAGCAGACTGTGATTCAACGCATGGCCGGAGCGGACGCCATGGAAGTGGCCGATGATCGGCCGCCCCGCCAGATAAAGGTCGCCAATGCTGTCGAGGATTTTGTGCCGGACGAACTCGTCCTCGTACCTCAGTCCCTCCTCGTTCATGATGCGGTCGCCGTTCAGCACGACCGCGTTCTCGAGACTGCCGCCACGCGCGAAACCCATCTTGTGAAGCTTTTCGACTTCCTCCAGGAAGCCGAAGGTGCGGGCGCGGCTGATCTCCGACTGGAATGTTCCGTTCACCATGCGGACGAACATGTTCTGGTGACCGATGAACGGCGAGTCGAAGTCGATCTCGAAATCCAGTGAAAACCCCCCACCCGGCGCCAGCGACGCGTGACACCCGTCCTCCTCGACCGCGACCGGCTTGAGAATCTCGATGGCGGAACGCCGCGCGTTCTGCTCGATGGTGCCGGCGCACTCGACCAGGAAGACGAACGGCCAGGCGCTGCCGTCCATGATCGGGACCTCGGGACCATCGACCTCGACGAGCACGTTGTCGATGCCGCAGCCACTGAGCGCCGCCATCAGGTGCTCGACGGTCGCCACCGTGACGCCGGCATCGTTGCCCAGGGTCGTGCCGAGGCAGGTATCGACGACGTGCCGGTAGTCCGCCACAATCTCAGGACACTCGTCGCCGACATCCGCGCGACGGAACCGAACACCGGTATCCGACGGAGCGGGGTGTAGAACGATAGAAACCCGGGCCCCCGAATGGAGACCGGTTCCCGTACAGCTAATCGCGTTCTTCAAAGCGCGTTGACGCGAGAAGCCGTCACCAACCGCCGAGATATTCGCCCCCAACAGACAAGTCCCCCGCAGCGAAGCCGCCCTCCGACGCCGGAACGTTGAACGAGCTTATTGCTTTTCTTGACATCTGCAAGACGCCTCCGCGCGTTCTTCGAAGTCCGGTTTAACAAGCGCCTCATAAGCGGCTCAAATCACTCTTTGTTACAGTTTGTATCGGCGGGAGATGCGCAGACGCGGCTCCTCCCGCCGATCACCCCCTAGTTGGCCTGACGACGGAGGAAGGCCGGAATCTCCAGAAGGTCGTCCTCCTCGGAGCTCCCCGTCGGACGCTCCGGCTGAAGCGTTCCGAGGTCAGGCTGAGCGTGCGCATTGTCCGCCGGTGCCGGCGAGCTCGGTGCCGGCGGCGCGGTCCGCGGCGCGGGGCCGGGGACGCCGGTCTGGGCGACCGAAGCCTCCGGCGCCTCGGGTTTGCGGGCGCCGACCGCCCCCGTCACCCGGTGGAACAGGCTGAAACCGCGGCGCTTCTCCGCCTCGAGCTCGCCCCCCGGCGATG
>JBHICL010000743.1:0-1755 GCA_046759605.1 Alphaproteobacteria bacterium
TCCGCCATCTTCTGGCTCTTCGGGTTCGCGTTCATGTTCGGCGTTACCTACGACGGGTTATTGGGCACGTCCGGCTTTTTCTTCGGTGAGACCACAAATCCCTGGTTAATGGCGTTCTTCATTTTTCAACTGGGGTTCTGCGGGACGGCGACGACCATCGTATCGGGGGCGGTCGCCGAGCGCATGCAGTTCGCCGGCTACCTCGTGATTGCGACCATTCTTTCCGCTGTGATCTATCCGGTGGTCGGCCATTGGGTATGGGGAAGCGCCAGCGGTGCAACGCCAGGCGGGTGGTTAGAGGAAATGGGTTTCCGTGACTTTGCCGGTTGTACCGTGGTCCATTCGGTCGGCGGCTGGATCTCGCTGGCAGCAATCATCATCATTGGCCCGCGTATCGGGCGTTTCGGCAAAGACCGGGTTCCGATTCACGGTCACGATCTACCGATAGTGACCCTAGGCGTATTTCTGTTGTGGTTCGGTTGGTTTGGGTTCAACGGCGGCAGTACGCTCGGGCTCACGCCGGAGGTGCCGACCATCATCGTCAATACCACCATCTCCGGGGCTTTCGGCGGCCTCGTGGCGCTGGGGCTATCGTGGCGGATAACGGGCCGGCCGGACGTCACGATGATCATGAACGGTTCGTTGGCGGGACTCGTCGGCATCACGGCCTCTGCCAATATCATGGCCCCGTGGGCGGCGGTCAGCATCGGTTGCATCGCCGGCGTGGTCATGTATGGCGTAACGGAGTTGTTGGAGAGACTCGAGATCGACGATGTCGTCGGTGCCGTGCCGGTGCATCTCGGCGCCGGCATCTGGGGAACACTGGCGGTTGCCATCTTTGGCGATCCCGAAGCCTTGGGCACGGGTTTGGGGCGCTGGGAGCAGCTTATGGTGCAGGCCACTGGCGTGGGGGCCGGCTTCGTTTGGGCCTTCGGCGTGGGCTTCATCCTGCTGTGGTTATTTAACCGGTGGTACCCGCTGCGCATCGGCCCCGAGGGTGAACGCATCGGCCTGAACGTGGCTGAGCACGGTGCGAGCACGGAGATCCTCGACCTTATGACCGAGATGGATACGCAACGGCGCACCAGTGATTTCTCACAGCCGGTCAGCGTCGAGCCCCATACCGAGGTCGGTCAGATCGCGCAGCAGTACAACCGGGTGCTGGCGGACATCAACGCTGAGCAACAAAGGCGCGAAGCGGCGACCGAAGCCCTAAAGCAAAGAACGGCGTCGCTTTGGTTGCTGCGAAGGACCGCCGTTGCAGCCAATAAGGCGACGACCATCGAACAAGCCATGCACACCTGCCTGGAGGACATCTGCGCGTTCGGTGGATGGCCGGTGGGACACTGTTATATGGTCGATGAGGGTACGGGTGAACTGGTTTCGTCGAGAATCTGGCACCTCGATGACCCCGAGCGATTCAAGGTTTTTCGCGAAGTTACCGAGGCACATCGCCTTGGGCCGGGACCCGGGCTAGCCGGTCACACCTTGGCCACGGGGAAACCGACGTGGATTGTGGATGTGACTCAGGAGCCGACCTTTCGTAGAGCGAAACTGGCAAAGGATATCGGGGTTAAAGCCGGCTTCGCCTTCCCGGTGCTGGTGGGCGAGGACGTTGTCGCCGTGCTTGAATTTTTTTCCACCGAGGCGGCGGACCCTGACGAGGCGATGGTAGAAATCATGACTGCCGTCGGCACCACGCTTGGTCGCGTGGTAGAGCGCGGGCGGTCTGAGGCGGCGCGCTTCAAGACGGTG
>JBHICL010000744.1:0-1747 GCA_046759605.1 Alphaproteobacteria bacterium
CCGGTCAGCGTCAGCAGCAGAGTGTTGTCACCACCGAGGCTCAAGTCGAGTCCATTGGCGCCACCCGGATTTACAGACTCGGCCCTTCTTCGCGTGCGCATGTCGAATCACCGCTGCGACAAATCGGCCTGCTCATTGCGGGCCGGTGATAAGCGCTTCAATTGGCAGAGACCCCCGAACAGGATAAGCCGCCAAGCGGTCGAGCCGCAACGTGCGGCGCTGCTCGACGTTTGCGGAATGGTTTCGTGATTGCTGTCGCCGGGAAGCAAGTTGCAAACCAACAGGCGATCGGTAAGGTCGGTTCGAAGCGCGGCCAAATCCGAGGAGGCTCTGACCCGCATCTCAATCATAGGCGCCGGAAGCACGGTCTTCCTCAAGAACATCGTGGGCGACATTCTCCTGAACGAGCCGCTGGCGGACTGCGCGCTTGCGCTCCACGACATCGACCCGGAACGCCTCGCGACCTCGCGGATGGTCGCAGAGAAGATCCGCGATACCGTGGGGGCGGGCGCACGGATTACCGCCACCATCGACCGGCGCGAGGCTCTGGCCGGCGCCGACTATGTGATCCTCATGATGCAGGTCGGCGGCTACGAGAGCACGGTCACGGACTTCGAGATCCCCAAGAAGTACGGGCTGCGGCAGACGATCGCCGACACCCTGGGCGTGGGTGGCATCATGCGCGGCCTGCGCACCGTCCCGGTGCTGCTGGACATGGCGGCGGACATGCGCGAGCTGTGCCCCGGCGCGCTCGTCCTCAACTACGTGAACCCCATGGCGATCAACTGCTGGGCCCTTGGAAGGCTGGCGCCCGACATGCGCGTGATCGGCCTCTGCCACAGCGTCCAGGCCACCGCCGCACAACTTGCGCGGGATCTGGGCGAAGACCCGGCCGACATCGCCTACACATGCGCGGGCATCAACCACATGGCGTTCTACACCCGCTTCGAAAAGAAAGCGCCCTGCGGGCCGGCCGAGGACCTGTATCCCCGGCTCAGGGAGCTGGCCATGAACGGCGATGTGCCGGACAACAATCGCGTGCGCTACGAGGTCCTCAAACGCACGGGGTACTTCGTTACGGAGTCGAGCGAGCACTTCGCCGAGTACGTGCCCTGGTTCATCAAGAGCGACCGCCCGGACCTGATCGAGCGGTTCGGCATACCACTCGACGAGTACATCCGGCGGTGCGAAACCCAGGTCGCCAGGTGGGAGGAGCAGGCACGAGAGCTGGCCGAGGCGACGACCATCGAGGTCGAGCGCAGCCACGAGTGTGCCGCCGCGATCATCCGCGCCGGGGTAACCGGCGAGCCCCATGTCGTTTACGGGAACGTGCCGAACGAAGGTCTCATCGAGAACCTGCCCGAGGCCGCCTGCGTCGAGGTTCCATGCGTCGTCGATCGCGCGGGCGTGCATCCCACGAGGATCGGCAGGCTGCCGCCGCATCTGGCGGCGCTCATCCAGACGAACATCAACGTCCAGGCCCTCACGGTCGAGGCGTTGGCGACCGGCAGGAAGGAGCATGTCTATCACGCCGCCATGCTCGATCCGCACACGGCGGCCGAGCTCTCACTCGAGGACATCTGGGCGCTGGTGGACGATCTGCTCGAGGCGCACCGCGACCGGCTGCCGCGGCTCTCCTGAGACATCGCCCGCCCGTCGTCCGCAACGGCGGGCCGGGGCGGGCAACGCAGATCGAGGCGCGGCTGATCCGGCAAATGGTGACGCTGATGCGGGAGAACGACGCGCC
>JBHICL010000745.1:0-1740 GCA_046759605.1 Alphaproteobacteria bacterium
GCGCTGACCTTCGCCTTGACGACGAGCACGCCGTTGAGCAGGCCGATTGCCGCGCCGATCGCCAGCGCGAGGACAAAAATCAATGCCGGATGAATACCAAGGCCCAACGCCGGCGGGCCGCCCGTGGCGACCAGCCAAGCCCCGAACATCGCCGCGAACGCCATAACGGATTCGTTGGACAGATCGAGATGGCCGGAGATCAGGACCATTGCCAGGCCGACGGCGATGACGCCGACGAAAGTGGCCTGTTTGGCGATATTCAAAAATATGCCGACCTGGAAGAAGTGATCGACCCCCACCGAGAGAACAACGAGAACGCCGAGAAGGATGAACCAGACCAGATGATCGAGGAGGAACGACAGCAAGGCTCGCCGGCCGAGCGGACCATGGCGGTCCGTGAGTCGCAGCCCCGTTTCTATTCCAACCGCCATCCAGAATGCCTCCGCAAACCCGAGAACGCCGCCGACACGCCGGGCGGTGGAAGGCGGGGGCACAACGCCGTGCCCCCGCCTTCCGCTGCGCCGCTTGCCGATCTGCGGCTAGTTGACCGGCAGCGGATCCGGTGGCGAATCCGGCGTCTCCAGGTTGCCCCAGAACCGCGATTCCTCCACGTTGTCGGCCGTGATCGCGGCACCAGGCAACGCCAGGTTCGGACCCCAGTCCTCGACCGTCAGGGTTCCTTCCAGACCCAACACGTCATAGCTTCCGGGCTCGATCGTGGCCCCGGCCTCGATGAGGTCGATGAACTTGGCCATTCCCCAGACCTGAGCGAACAGCGGCTGCTCGACCTCGACCTGGATCCAGCCCTCGCGGATCATCTCCAGGCCGACCGGTGCGCCGTTGGAGCTGACCATCATTATGTCGCCCGGGCTCTTGCCTGCCGCCTCGAGCACAGCGCGGACCGCGTCCGAAAGATGCGCGGCATGGCTGAAGATGAGATCAATGTCGGGATTGGCGAGGAGTTCGTTCTCGGCGATATCGGCCGCGTTCGAAGGCTCCCAGTTGAGCGCCGCATCGGTAATCAGCTCGATATCGGGAAGATCGGCCATGACCTCCTCGAAACCGCTCTGGATATCGAGGGAGTAGTTGTCGCCGGGATCGCCGAGTATCTGCAGCACCTTGCCGCTGGGCGAACCGTTCCTCTCCTCGAGAAGCCGCTTGATCTCGGCGCCGGCGATGCGGCCGATGTCGACATTGCCCGAGACGGACGTCAGCGCGAAATCCGTGCTGCGAACCTGCCGATCGAAGACGATGACGGGAACGCCGGCGGCTTTGGCCGCATCCACGCCGGGCGTCACCGCATCGAAGTCGACGGCCGCGAGGATGAACGCCTTCGGGCCGAGGGCAAGCGCGTCCTCCATCTGGTTGAGCTGGAGGTCCCCCCTGTTCTGCGCGTCCAGAGACACCACGTCGAACCCGAGCTCTCCGAAGACGAACTCGACGGCTTCCTGGGACGTCGTTTGGAACTCGTCGATTAGTGTGGGAATAAGATAGACGATGGTGCCCCGGTCTTGCGCGCTTGCAGAGAGGCTCGCCGCGGCGAATACGGCCCCGCCAACAACGGCGCCGGCGAGGCGTCTACCAAATCTCAACATTTGTGCTCCTCCCTTTTCAGTCTTGCTTGCATTTGCCGGGCCCGCCGCACGGCGGCGTGGTCCGGCGCTTCGACGCCCCCACGCGCGTCCCAGAAAGGCCGCGCGATAAAGGGCGCTAGCCGGGCACGGCCTCAGCCTCGGCTTC
>JBHICL010000746.1:0-1740 GCA_046759605.1 Alphaproteobacteria bacterium
CCCTAAACCTTCCATGTTACTCCGGGAAGTTCATCCCTGCCTGCCCTTCGACGATGCTCCCTTCGACAGGCCTGCCTGCCGGCAGGCAGGCTCAGGGCAAGCAGGGCAAGCGGCCCGCCTGTCGGCGGACAGGCAGGCAGGCGCCGCAGCAGGGAGTGGAAGCGGTTTCGGAGCTAGTTCGTCGGGACGTTCGTCGCAGATTTCTGCAGCTTGGCGTACCACCTCCTCGGCGATCCGGCGCTGAAAATTAACTAGCCATTGCATCGAAGGTGACGGCTCTGATACAAGCCTCGAACGGAGGCCGTCCCGATGGATGAGATTCCGACGACTGCAATCGATGAGCTGCGCGGGAAACTCAAAGGTCCACTGCTCCAAGAAGGCGATCCCGACTACGATGCCTGTCGTGCCGTCTGGAACGCTCGCTTCGACCGGCGACCCGCACTGATCGCAAGGTGTACCGGCGTCGCGGATGTGATCCAGGCCCTGAGCTTCGCCCGCTCCCGCACCTTGCCGATCTCCGTGCGCGGCCGTGGGCACCACATCACCGGAGACGCCGTTGGCGACGGAGGCTTGACGCTGGATATGTCGCTCATGAAGGGGGTTCGCGTGGATCCGGCGGCGCGAACGGCATGGGCCCAGGCGGGCGTCACCCAGGGAGAGTTCGACCACGAGACGCAGGCGTTCGGCCTCGCCACCACGGGCGGTATCTGTTCCCTGACCGGGATCGCCGGCGTGACCTTGGGCGGCGGACTCGGTTGGCTCATGCGCAAGTATGGTCTTGCCCTCGACAATCTCCTGTCGCTCGAAATGGTCACGGCGGACGGCGAGCTGCGCAAAGTCAGTCCTACCGAGAACGCCGAGCTCTTCTCTTGCGTTCGCGGCGCTCACTCGAACTTCGGCGTGGTCACGGGTCTCGAGTATCGGTTGCATGAGTTGGGTCCGACGGTTCTCGCCGGGATGGTCGTCCACGCTTTGGACAAGGGCAAAGAAGCATTGAGGTTTTATCGGGACTACACGAGCACGGCCCCCGAGGAAATGAGCGCGTGGGCGGGACTCATGACCTCTCCGGAGGGGGATCCCATCGTAGCCATCCTCGCGTGCTACGTCGGGACCGTCGAAGCGGCACAAGAGGTCGTTGCTCCGCTGAAGGAGTTCGGTCCGCCTCTCGCTGACATGATCCAACCCATGCCGTACGTTCAAGCACAGTCGATGTGCGACGAAGCCTTCCCGGAAGGACGGCTCAACTACTGGAAGTCGAGCTTACTGAAGGGCCTGAGCGATGCGACGATCGATGCCCTGGTCGATGGCTTCGAAAGCGTCGGATCACCGTTTTCCAGCATCTTGATCGAGCACCTGGGTGGCGCCGTCGCCCGAGTCGAGCCCGAGTCGACCGCATTTGGCACGCGAGACGCTGTGTACGATTGCGTGATCATGCCGTCGTGGACCGAGCCGTCCGAGTCCGACACGCATATCGCCTGGGCCGACGGCCTTTGGCAAGCCATCCAGCCGGACTCGACGGGTGGGGTCTACGTCAACTATCTGGGTGACGAGGGCGACGCGCGCGTGCGTGCCGCCTACGGAGCGAATCACGACCGCTTGGCCGCGATCAAAGCGAAGTACGACCCGACCAATCTGTTCCGCTACAATCGGAACATCCGCCCCGCGTCCTCTTAGCCGTGCTTCTCGCGCAGGACGCGGGCCATGCGCTGCTGGTCCGTGGCGAAGGCCTCGGGGAGCACC
>JBHICL010000747.1:0-1739 GCA_046759605.1 Alphaproteobacteria bacterium
CGGGCCCCTGCCCCGCCAGGTCAGGAGCCCGGGCCTGAGGCTGAAAGCGGCCGTCATTCTCACCAGCGCCGAAATGCTTGCCGCCAAGCTCGGCAAACAGGACCCCTTGGCCCGACGGGTCGCGTTATCGAAACCCGAGCGGATGCGGGCGGGACTGCGGGGCGTTGTCCGTGGGCTGACGGGACGATAGTAACCCTCCGGGCATCCATCGCGTAACGGCGCGTCGCTTGCCCGATTTCGCTTCGACAAGGCTGTTGCGGCGGCGGGGCTTCTGCTATATATTGTGGACAAGGCGTGAACGCATACTAGACTATCCACTAACGTGGGGGGTAGGCATGAAAAATCCTCTTGAGAGTCTTCAAGGCACGATCATAGCCGGGATCGTCATACTCGTGCTGATGGTCATCATCATCAACGTCTCGTTCTGACAACCGAGGGGGCAATTCAATGGAACTCCTACAGGACCCCTGGGTCGTATTCTTCGTCCGCTGGCTGCACATCATCAGCGGCATCATGTGGATCGGCCTGCTCTGGTACTTCAACTTCGTGCAGATCCCGTCGATGCCGAAAATTCCCGACGAACAGAAACCGGCCATCTCCAAGGTGATCGCGCCGGAGGCGCTGTTCTGGTTCCGCTGGTCGGCGCTCTCCACCGTCATCTGGGGCCTTATCCAGGCTTGGCAGCTGCCGTATCTGGACCTGCGCGATGGGCTGTCGCTTGGCATAGCCGGTGGGGGTGCCTATGCGATGAGCATCGGGTTTGGCATGTGGTTCGGCCTGATCATGGCGTTCAACGTCTGGTTCATCATCTGGCCCAATCAGAAGAAGGCGCTTGGCATCGTCGAGGCGACCCCGGAGGCAAAGGCCGCCTCCGCGAGGACCGCGATGCTGGCCTCGCGCACCAATACCATGCTGTCGATCCCGATGACCTACGCCATGGTATCGGTGCATCTGTACTGAGCCGCCGGAGGAAGTACCGCCTTCGAAAGGCGGGGCCCGAGCGCCCCGCCTTTTCGTTTACGCGATCGTTTTATGCGGCGGCTGGCTCACGGAACAGGGATCAGGGCGGCGGCGGCGCGCCGGTCTTCCGCCAGCAGAACATTGAAGGTGCGGCACGCGGCCCCGGTGCTCATCGCCTCGATCACGACGCCCGCCTCGCTGAGCCTCGTTCTCAGGCCCGAAGCGACCGGTTCGATTTTGACGCCGCAGCCGACCAGCAGGATGTCGACCGCGGTTGCGCCGGCCAGGACCTCGGCCAGGTGTTCCTCGGAGAGCTCGGAGACGCTGTCGAACCGAAGGCTGAGCGTGCGGTCGGGAAACACCAGGACCGAGCCCTCATAGCTGACGCCGGCGATTCTGAAACCGTGACCGCCATAGGCCTGGATCAGTTGGCGTCCGGGAGGAACGAGTGGGTTGAGTTCCATGGCTGAGCGCCCCTCCTGGTCCTTCGGCAGCCTGCGAAGGACGCCGAAGCTTACGCCTCGGCCTCCTTCTTCGCCACCGGGGCGCCGCTGATTGTACCGCGGATGTTGAGGAACAGCAGCACCGGCGATGCGATCCAGATCGAGGAATAGGTTCCGATCAGGACGCCCCAGATCAGGGCAAAGCTGAAATCCGAGATGACCGCGCCGCCGAAGTAATAGATCGCGACCAGCGCCAGCAGCGTGGTCACGCTGGTGAGGAGCGTGCGCGAAAGCGTGTTATTCACGCTCAAGTTCAAGAGCTTCTCGACCTCCATG
>JBHICL010000748.1:0-1736 GCA_046759605.1 Alphaproteobacteria bacterium
GATCAAAGGACGCCCTAGGCTGTCCACGTAGCACTCCCGAATCAGGTCGCGGACCGCCGCCATCGCAGGCAGGACGTCAAGCTCCCGGTCAAGAGTGGTCAGGTATCGCCTAAGCCCCTCGGCGGCCAAGCGCCGGAACGACCTCGAGGGAACCTTCCAGGCGCGAGCCATCACGTCGTGGCAAAACCCGAACAGGAGGTTACCGACCACGACCACTGCCTCCCCAAGCTGTCCTCCACCCGTCCCGGCGATCCGGCGAGATCCCACCTCGATCTCGTTGATCCCGCTGAGTCGCGCGTCCAGCCCCAGTCGGCGGAGGGCCTCGACCGGAGGACCGAGGAAGCGGCGGAAGATGGAAGCGACATCGAACGGAGCCCGCGAACGGTGGAAAATACACTGATAGAAGAGCTGGCTCTGATCGAGATAGACGGTCCCGCCGCCGATCCGCCGGTGCAGCACCGGATAGCCCCGCCGCCGACACCAGGCGAGGTCCAGTTCCTCGGCGGGATCCTGGTGGAAGCCGACACAAAAGTACGGCGACCCGGGTCGAAGGAAGACGATGGTGTCAGGAGAATCGGAGGTCATTTTCGTGGCCAGACCGTGGTAAACGGCCTGCGAGCGCACGGCTGAAACCTCCCCGAAATCCAGGAGCCGCACAGCCCCGCTCACCCGGCGATGTCCTCCACTTTCAGCTGTTCACGGATGGTCCGTTGGTCTTCGGTGGTCGGCACGAACGGGTAGTCGCGGAACTCCTCCCCGGGGCGGTAACTCCCGAAGGGACGGTTGCACGCCAGCTTGCCGTTCCGGTCGGGGCAGCCGTTCGTCATGAAGGCCACTCCCTCTTCAACGCAGGCGTCAATGAGGGCCCGGGGCGCCCGGACCTGCTTCAACATCCCTGCCTCGTCGAACTCGATCGCCTCGCGCGGCAGATCCCGGTGCTCGATGAGGTACTTGGTGAGCTGGATGCGGCGCCAACGCTTGATGGGCGCTCGGGGCACATCCGCCATGGTGGTTCCCGGCTCGGGATTGAAGGAAAAGAGGTAGGCGGCGATCTGCTCCGACTTGAGCTGATAGAAGAGCTCGACGAGGTCCCGGTCGGTCTCCCCGAGGCCGACCATGACGTGGCAGTTCACCTTCATCGGCCCAAACAGCCAACGCGCGGTGCGGGCAATCTGCCAGTGCTGAGGCCAGGAATGTGGCCCACGCACGCCGCGCCCGCGAGTCCGGAAGAACACCTCCTCGCTGGCCGCGTCGAGCCCGATACCGACGATGTCGGCCCCCGCGTCGCGGATCCGGGCGAGCTTGTCCTCGTCGAGCAGCGTGGCCGTGACCAGAGCTGAGATTGGCACGTCGCTCCGCCGGCGGATGCGCCGGGTGATGTCGATCAAATCCGGATATGCGCGCTTGTCTTGGACCATCGCCACGCAGACCCGACCGACCTTGTCCTCGTGGCTCTCCACCGCCTCGGCCACGAGGTCCGTAGGAAACACGGGCCACCCCACGCGGATAAAGGTGTTGTCCTGGGCGACACCGGGCCGTTCGCGGGCGAGCCCGCAGTATGTGCAGTTCGCGTAACAGCCCGCGGGATAGTTCTCGAGCAGGTTCACGCAGTCGCACGTCGCGTTCCGGAAGAACCTGCCCGGCTTGAGGCCCAGCGTCATTGCTGCCGCAATGCTGACGCGGACATGGTCAGGACTCTCCTTGAAGTCCTCGGGAATCTCCGCCGGCAACCTCTT
>JBHICL010000749.1:0-1732 GCA_046759605.1 Alphaproteobacteria bacterium
GCCGGCTCGCGCCACACGAGGCGCGCGTGACCGATGCGCGCCTCGCGATTCGGCACACCGAAGGGAAGCCGCGCCACGCATTCGGCCGCGACGCCGAACCTACGGTGCGTTATCGGAAAAATGCGGTGGTTCGGGTCGAGTCCGAAGGCAGCCACCGAGCCGTCGTCATAACGAAGGCGCACCAACCCCTCGCCTCCCAGGTCGAGGTCGAGCCGAGCGTCCTCGAGCGGCCACGCAGGAGGCACTCCCACTTCAGGGTGCTGGATCGGGATCGACCCGTTGCGCCGCGGCCAAGGATGGCCAATGGCCAGCGGAGCGTCGTCGAACGTCCAGCGATCGAGTTCGAGGCGCTCACGGTCCTGCCAGGCCAGAAGCTCCTCCGCGCGCTCGCGCACGCGCCGACAGCGTTGTTCGTGGTTGAGCGTCATCCCCGACTCCCGGGAGGCGCGACGAGCTTGACCAAGACGTTGTTCGAGCGTAGATTGTCCGGACAGGTTCGTAAAGGTATGATCCGGTAATTACTGGTCGGGTCCGGATCGAAACGAGCCGATACAGCCTTTCTTGACAGAACCTTCCGACAGGTGGTGGCCCGTGGAAAGCGCCCGGGTCGCAAGCCCGCCTTAGTTCAGGACTGACGAGCCAAGGAACGAGATGGAGCCCACGAGCCAAATCGACATCGCCTTGGATCACAACATAAGCGTGCCATTGCACGCACAATTATCGAATCAGATCCTGCACCTGATCTTCTCCGGGAAGTGGCCTCCCGGCAGCCGGATCCCCTCGGAGGCCGAGTTCCAGCAGGCCCTGTCCATCTCGCGCAGCACTATCCGACAGGCGTTACGAGAGGCGGAAAACCAAGGTCTGGTCGTCCGCGTTCCCGGCAAAGGCAGCTTCGTCGCGGACTCGCTCGACAACGACGCCAACCGGAGGCTCATCGGCTACATCACCTCGGGCTTCTCCTATGATCTCGATCAGCGACTTCTCATCGGGGCCGAGTCGGCGGCACGCGCGCACGGATATCGGGTCATCTTCTGCAACGCGAACCAAAGCCTCGAGGAAGAGAACCGGCTGGTCGACCAGCTGCTCCAGGACCGGGTAAGCGGACTGGTCGCCTGGCACATCATCGACCCCCGCGAAGCAAGTCGGCTGCGCCAACTCATCGAGAGCCGGACGCTTCCCGTTTCCTTGATGGATCGCGTTTACGAGGGAGCGGAGTGCGACTACGTCTCGAGCGACAATCGTCGCGGCGGCTATCTCGTTACACGGCACCTTCTCGACTTCGGCCACAGGCGAATAGCGTTCGTGACGAGACAGTTGCCCGGGGAAGTGCGCGCGCTCGCGGACCGTTATGCGGGCTATGAGCGGGCTCTACGCGAGATGGGCCTGGAGCCGATGGAACCGGTGCGGGTTCCCGAGCCCGAGGGGGCGCGGAACATGGAGGAGATCGTACTCGGCGACCCGAGTGAGCCCGAGGTTGCGATCCTGTCTGAACTGCTGCGCGGCGACGACGCGCCGACCGCGCTATTCGCATTGAACGATGTTCTTGCCGCCCAGATCATCAAGATGACCGAACGCGTGGGCCTTCAAGTGCCGGAGGAGGTGTCGGTCGCCGGCTTCGACGACGTGGGACTTGCGGCGTTTCTCAAGACGCCACTTACCACCGTCTCCCAGGACGTCTTTCAGATCGGCTACCGGGCGGCAACCCTGCTCGTGGAGCGCATCGAGGGCTTCA
>JBHICL010000750.1:0-1732 GCA_046759605.1 Alphaproteobacteria bacterium
GAGCGGCAGTGGTGGACGCGCCATCAGTGGAGCTATGATTGAACTAGCCCTGAATACCCCAACCTAACGCCTCGACCCCGGCACCCCAAGATTCTTCATGCTAGACAGTTCAGCCTAATTCACGTTATACAGCACCAATGGTAGCAAGCGGCCAAAGGCGGTCGTTGCCCGGCCCCCCCGATAACCGCGGAGTCATACCCGCCAGCGGCACGGCTCGGGAGGAGCTAGACGGGTGAGCGACGAGGCACTCAGGCAACGGCTGGCGGCGATTCTTGCCGCCGATGCGGTTGGCTACTCGCGCGTGATGGCCGCTGACGAGCGCGCCACCGTTAGCGCGCTGGACGCCGCGCGAGCGGTCTTTCGCAGGCAGATCGAGTCCAACCAGGGCCGCGTCATCGACATGGCAGGGGACTCGGTGCTCGCCGTATTCGAGACAGCGACGGGCGCAGCGTCCTCGGCTCTCGGCATTCAGCAGGAGCTCCAATCATCCCCGACGCAAGCGGCCGAGGACCAGCGCCTTCGCTTTCGGATCGGCGTGCATCTCGGGGACATCATCGAGAAGGCCGACGGCACCGCTTACGGCGACGGGGTGAACATCGCTGCTCGGCTCGAGGGGCTCGCTGACGCGGGCGGTATATGCATCTCCAGCGCAGTTTTCGATGCGGTCGGCCCTCAACTCCGCCTCCGTTTCGAGCTCCTAGGAGAACAGCGGGTCAAGAACATCGACAGACCCATTCGCGCCTATAGGGCCGTAAGCCAGGCGAGGTCGTTGATCGCGGCGGTCAATCCAGAGAACGTTTCCGGGCGGAGCCAACCCGCGATTGCGGTGCTGCCGTTCGTCAACATGAGTGGAGATAGCGGCCAGGATTACTTCAGTGACGGCATCACCGAGGACATCATCACCGAGATCTCCCGCATCCCCGCGCTCTTCGTCATCGCGCGCAATTCGACCTTCACCTACAAGGGGAAGGCCGCCAAGGTTCAGGACATCTGCCGCGATCTCGGTGTCCGCTACGTCCTGGAAGGCAGCGTCCGCAAATCGGGGCAGCGGATCAGGGTGACCGCGCAGCTTATCGACGGGGACTCCGGCGGCCATATCTGGGCCGAACGCTACGATCGTGAGCTTGCCGACATCTTCGCCGTACAAGATGACGTCACCGAACAGATCGTCCGTGCCCTCGAAATCAAACTCATCGACGCCAACCGCGCGCCGTCCTCTCGCGTGGAAACTGACAATCCCGAAGCCTACGATTGCGTCCTGCGTGGGCGCGAGCAGTATCGCTTGTTCACGAAGGACGGCGACACCGCCGCGCGCCGGCTTTACGAGCGGGCGATCGAGCTAGACCCGACCTACGCGGAGGCGCATGCG
This sequence comes from Alphaproteobacteria bacterium, assembly GCA_046759605.1. Taxonomy (GTDB): domain Bacteria; phylum Pseudomonadota; class Alphaproteobacteria; order UBA6615; family UBA6615; genus JBHICL01. The sequence continues at coordinate 1,370 of JBHICL010000750.1, forward strand.
GGCCTGGCCGAGACGTACTTGCACGACTGGTTCCTCGGCTCCGCCGAGGGTTTGGATCGGGCCTTCGAGCTGGCGCAGACGGCCAAGAGCCTCGATCCGCACCTGCCGCTGGTCTACGAGGCGCTCAGCAGCGTCCATCTCTTCAAGAGGCAACACGACGAGGCCATCGCCGCCGCTAAACGGTGGGTAGAGATCGAGCCCGGCAACGCCGAGGCCTACGCCAACCTCGCCGGCATTCTGCAGTTCGCAGGTGAGCCCGAACGGGTCGGCGGATTGATTGAAAAGGCGAAGCGCCTCAATCCGTTCCATCCCTTCTACTACACCCTCTATGTCGGCCAGGCCTGTTTTACGATGCATCGCTTC
>JBHICL010000751.1:0-1731 GCA_046759605.1 Alphaproteobacteria bacterium
TGCGCGCGTTCGGTCCAATGGTCCCTGTCTTCAAGGGCGAGAACCCGAATATCGCGGACGCGGTCCCCAGCGCGGAGACCCTCAACAGGAACGCCAGGAAGATAGTCGACAATTTCCCCGAAGGAACCGGACGGGACGCGGTGCCCGAGAGCCGGGCCAAGCCGGAGATATGGTTGCAGTTCGAGGAATTCAAGGCAGCGGCCGAGGAGCTGATCGAGGAGAGCGGCAAGTTGGTGGAGGCAGCAAAGACGGACGACCTGGAGGCCTTCCAGACCCAGTTCAAGGAACTTGGCGCCGCGTGCGGCGGCTGCCATTTGGGCCCACGTGAATCCGGCGGCAAGTTCCGGTTCGAGAAGCAGTAGCGTCCCGAGACCCTCCCACGAGCCTCGCGCGTCTAGCGGGCCTCGAACCCCATTTGCGCGCGACCTAGGGGCGTCAGGTCCTCGAGCGTCGCGCGACCGACATAGTCGACCTCGTAGTCTTCCGCGGCAAAGTCCGGAGCGCTCCTGCCTTCGAGGAACCTGGGTTTCTGCAGCTCGAGGTGGCGCCGGTTCTTCGGGCAGTCGGGTGCGGCGCCGATATACATGACGTTGCTGTAACCGCGCCCCTGGTGCCGGTCTTCCACGCCGTGGATGACGTCGGGGTGCCACCACACCGTGTCGCCGGGCTGGACCTCGGGAATCGTGACGAGGGCACGGAGGAGCGGGGCGTGAAACTCATCGACGATCGCGAGGGATCGTCCCGGCGCCGCGCCGCAGAGATCGTCAGGGGCGACGTCGTCGAGCAGCGGACGAAGCAGGATGTACACGATCGCGTTCGCGACGGGCACGAGCTGCAGGGTCCCGTCTCCCCGGCCCTGTCGGGTCAGCGCGGTCCATCCCTGATAGGTGCGAAAGGCGCGGCAGACGGCGGGGGACTCGATCTCGATCACATCGTTCCGAAACGCACCGTCGAACATGTCGAAGGCGCGCCAGTCCCCGGAGAACACGTTGCGATAGACGTTGCGATAGCCGGGGTCGAGCCAGCGCTCGACGGAGCCGGCGTCCATATGCGGCGCCAGTCCGATCGTCGCGTCGCCCGGCTCGCGGCGACGTATCCGGTCGGCATAGACGCACTCACGATCCGGGTCGAAGTGCCGGGTCCCATCGGTCTGCCAACGCCAAAGCCGGTTCAGCCAGGCCCGCGTGACGGCGAGGCTCGGCGACTGCCGCGCCTGGACCTGCGGCGGCGACCAATAGATGCCGAAGATCTGTGGCTTCTGCGATTGAATGGTCGTGAAGTATTTGTCGAGATCCGCGTCTTTCTCGCGCTCATAGTAGCCGTTGCGGATGAGGTAGTCGGCGAGCTCGGCATCCCAGGCCTCGACCTGGGCGGGCGGAAAGACATCCTTGACGATGACGGCGCCGCGCCGGCGGACGAGGTCCTTCGTTGCGTCCCCAACGGCGCCGGACGCGATCGCATCGAACGGGATTTCCGGGATCACCTGCTGGCCCGAGGCCTGGAGACGGCCGATCTCGGCCACTTCATCGGCAACCCGCTCGGACACCTCGGCAAACACCTTGCCGACCGATGCCATCCCGGCCCGCAATTCGCGCTTCGCCTCGACGATCGCTTGTCGCACGTCTTCGTATGCTTCTGTCATGACCCCGCGCCCGTGAGAGACAGCTTATCCGGCGCGTCGTGCGCCGGAAACGGGAACAAAAGCTAAAATTTAGACTGGGAAAAGTCTAA
>JBHICL010000752.1:0-1728 GCA_046759605.1 Alphaproteobacteria bacterium
GCGACGGCGAGCGGCGTGCCGTGAAGCTCGACGAGAGCCGCCACCGAGAAGGAGTGCATGCCGCTCGAGGTCATCGACGTCATGGCGAAGAACAGGAAGAACAGAAGCATCGGCTTGGAGAGGAGAAGCGCCAGGCCCTCCTTCGCCCCGGACCGGGCCTCTTCGGCCTCGAACTCCGTCTTCCCTTCGTCCTTTTTCCTCGCAAGGGCGTCGTCGTGCAGGTTGTTCCACTGCGTCGCCAGCGCGAACGTCGCGAGGAGTCCCGCCACGCCGGCGATGACCAAGGCCGCCCGCCAGCTCCACAGCGCGGCCAGGAAGATGATGGTCGCCGGCGCCACCGCCGAACCGAGGTGCCCCGCGAAGGTGTGGATGCTGAAGGCCCGGCCCATCCGTTGCTGGTCGATGGACGAGCTCAGGATCGCGTAGTCCGCCGGGTGGAAGACGGAATGACCGACGCCGCCGATGATGACGAGGATCATCAGCACCCAGTAAGACGACGTGAGCCCGATCAGGCCGAAGCCCAGGGCCATCATCACGAGGCCCGTGGTCAGAATCAGCCGGGCGCCGATCCTGTCCACCAGGAAGCCGACCGGGATCTGGGCGACGCCCGAGGTGCCGGAGGCCACCGCCATGATGAGGCCGAGGGCCGCGTAGCTGATGCCGAATTCTTCCTTGAGGAACGGGAAAAGGGGCGGCAGGGTCAGGAAATAGAAGTGGCTCAGGAAATGGCCCGTGCCGATCAAGCCCAGGATCTTCGTATCCTGCTTTGCCGTGACGGCCGGCGCGGCGTCCATCTATTCACCCCCGCAAATGAAAACGATTCTAAAATTATTCTTAAGCGCCGGGTTTGGTCAATCACTTCACCCGTCGGCCCGCCATGCCGGGGAGGAGAAGAGCAGCGACTTGATGACCAGGGGCACCACGTTCGTCGGGCGGACCACCTCGCCGATGTCGACGTAATCGAACTCTTTCAGCTGCACCCCGTCGATGGAGATGATGTCTCCCGGCACGCCCGATTCGCGCCGCAGGATTTCGCCGAGAGTCTTGCCGATATCGCCGTCGAGCATCAGCACCAGCGGCTGCTTGCTCTTGATGGTCCGGGCGAGCCCCGCGCAAATGCCGTCGGCCAGCGCTTTCAACCTCGCGTGCAGCGGGTCCCCCCGCCAGCGGAGGGCGAGGGCCACCGGCTGCTTGCCTTCGGTGAAATCGAACCGCACATGCGCCTTGCCGATCTCGTCCGCCACCCTGGCGGCCACGATGTCGCCGCCCAGGTCCACGTTCGGGTGGAGCACCGGCAGGTTGCGGATCGGCAGGGCGTGGTGGTTCGAGATCGAGATGGTGTTGCCGCTCACCTGGACCGAGAACTGGGAGGCGCCGATGACGGTTGCGCGGATGCCCTGGCCGGGATCGTAAACCTTGTACGGTATGCGGCGGTCCTTGAGCGCTAAGGTGACGGCCGCGGCCAACTGCCGGCCGACATCGTTATGCTCGGCGGTCTCGCGGCCGTAAATGTATTCCGAAACCCCGCCCGAGAAGGTGACGGCGTCGGGCTTGGGTTGATCGGGCAGGGGCTCGGTGAGGAGCAGTTCCTTGTCCAGCCCCGCGGGCGGCTGTTGCAGGATCATCCGTACCAGCGCCTCCGTCATGGCGGCGGCGAAGCGGGTGATCTCGTCATCGGAAAGCTTTTTTCCGGGCTTAAGCTCGATGCCCGCCTTCTCCGCGTGCTTC
>JBHICL010000753.1:0-1726 GCA_046759605.1 Alphaproteobacteria bacterium
GCGCCCTGGCGGTGGGCGTGCTGCATGACGGCACGGCCTGGCCCATGGCCGGCACTGTTGCCGCGTGCTCTGTGATTGCGATCCTCGTCTACGCGTTGTTGGTCGCGCGTCTTACACCACGCCCTCGATGATCGCGATGAGCATCAGTTCGAGCGCGACGAGACCGACGGCGATGACGCCGCTCACGTCGAGGGCTGTGCGGGCTATGTACCAGAGATACGCCAGAATCGCGAACCAGACCCCGGCGAGAGCGATGCGAGAGAAAGGCGCGGCCTCCGTGACAGCGACAAGCGCCGACACCGGGAGCAAGATTGCGATCTGGATCACTTTCGCCCAGTTGAAGGCAACGATATAGCCGATGTAGCGCTCGCTTCTGTCGATCGTTTCCGCAACGAACAGCATGACGAACGGAAATGCGATCCAACGACAGACGTAAGCGACCAGGAACGCGAGCGCCACACTACTGAACGACGCCGTGGGCGCGGCCTCGGGACTGACAGTGGCGCGCAGCATTTCGATCATCACGAAGCCGGGCAGCACGATCGCGCCGGCGAAGAACGATTTCCAATAGCCCTCGACCGATGTGTCGATATAGCTCATGCCGCCCTTGTCGCGATGCGCGAGCCGCCAGGCGCCGAACAGTCCATAGGCGATGTCGCGTGTGGTAATCATCACTCGACGCCGAAGTAGCCTTCGAGAACCGCAAGATAGACCAGCGCCAGCGCCTCGATATCGGCCACGGCCGCATACTCGTCCACCTTGTGCATCGTGCGCCCGACGAGCCCGAACTCTGCGGTCGGGCAGTAGTCCTTGATGAAGCGCGCATCGGACGTGCCGCCGGTGGTGCTGAGCCTTGCCTCGCGGCCCAGCACTTTCCTCACCGCCTCGCGCACCAGCTCCGGCAGGGGCCCGGGTGGCGAAAGAAAGCTTTCGCCACCGGCCTCGAGGCGCAGCTCGTAGTCCCCGCCGATCTCGGCGAACCTCGCGCGGAGCCAGCGTTCGAGGCTCTGGGCGGTGTGCAGGTCGTTGAAGCGGATGTTGAAGGCCGCCCGCGCCGTGCCCGGTATCACGTTGCCGGCGGTGTTGCCCACATCGACCGTGGTGAGCTGAAGCGTCGACGGTTCGAAATGCTCCGAGCCATCATCGAGCCGCGCCGCGGTCAGGACCGACAGCATGCGGACAAGGCGGTGGGCGGCGTTGTCCGCCAGATGTGGATACGCCGTATGACCCTGGATGCCGCGCACCGTGATATGCCCGGTCAGGCTGCCGCGGCGACCGATCTTGATCATCTCCCCGAGCTCGGTCGGGTTGGTGGGCTCCCCCACCAGGCATGCGTCCAGCTGTTCGCCGCGCCCACGCAACCACTCGAGCACCTTGCGCGTTCCGTTGATGGCGGGTCCTTCCTCGTCGCCGGTAATAAGCAGGCTGATCGAGCCGCCAACGGGCGATCCATCGGCCTCGGCATGGCTGGCGAGGTAGCGAGACACGGCGCAGGCGAATGCGGCCACCGCGCCCTTCATGTCGGCCGCCCCGCGACCATAAACGCGGCCGTCGACGATCTCGCCCCTGAACGGATCGACGGTCCACGCATCGCTGTCGCCCACCGGGACCACATCGGTGTGGCCGGCGAAGCAGAAGTTGGGAGATCGTGTCCCGATCCTGGCGTATAGATTGTCCACGTCCGCCGTCCCCGGCTCGGTGAACTTCAGCCGATGACACTCGAGCC
>JBHICL010000754.1:0-1718 GCA_046759605.1 Alphaproteobacteria bacterium
GGAAGGAAGGCGCCGCGTAAGGGCGCCGAAGTGGAGTGGGGCATCGGAAGGACAAAAGCCCTGCTCCGCCGGTCCCCCGGTCCTGCTCCCGGCCGAACCCGCGCCGGCGGCTGCCGGATCTGCCTCCCTCGGCGTCAGGCGCCCCTCCAGGAGCATGACCCGATGCTACAGCGCACGGCACTCTTCACGGCGATCAACATGCCAGGGTTCCGGGAGGAAGGATTGGTGACCGCCGAGGAGGCTGCCCGGCGGATCACCCAGAAGCATCCCGCGGTCATCGAGTTATATAACTCAGTGACGACGCATACCGAGGTTCCCCACTCGCTTGACTAGCGATTCGCCCGCGCTACTCGGGGCCGCCCCGGGGCGCGCCGTGTGACCGATGCGTCGCGCGACCCGGCACCGACTCGCCCTGTACCTCCGCTTCGTCCTCGCCGGGGTCGTTGCTGGCATCGTCTACGGTAGCCTGGTCGGCTTCGCGATGCATAGTCAGCCATTCGTCGGGGCGGCGGTCGGCATGATCAACGGCGGCACGATGACCGCCGTCCTTGCCGGGATCGAGATTTTCGGCACTCCAACGCGGATCGGGCAGGCGCTGGAGCGGGCACCCTTCCTGGTGACCTTCGCGGCGAGATGGCTGGTCTATAGCAGCGTCATCATGCTGATCATCGGGGGCGAACTGGGCGCCCGGGTACTTGGCGCTGAAGGGCGGCCGCCCCAGTTCGCGCCGCTCTCCTTGGTCTTCTCGTTCGCAGTGGGGTTCGCCATCCTCTTCGTTTTCCAGCTGACTCGGCTGGTCGGAGGCCGGACGCTTCGTGATATCGTGCTTGGCCGCTACCACCGCCCGCGTCGGGAGGAGCGCTTCTTCCTCTTCATCGACGTGGCAGGCTCGACGCCGCTCGCAGAGCGGGTCGGACCCGAGGCGGTACACCGCTTCCTCGGGCGCGTCTTCCGGCTCGCCGCCGGCCCGATCGAGGAGCACGGGGGCGACGTCTATCAGTATGTGGGAGATGAGATGGTGATCACCTGGACGCTGGCCGAAGGGCGGCCGGCGGCCCCACCGATTGCCTGCTTCTTCGCGATCGAGGCGGCGCTCCAGGCGGCGGCCACGGAGTTCGAGCGCCACTTCGGACTCGCGCCGCGGTTGCGGGCGGCGTTGCATGCCGGCCCGGTGATCACCGGCGAGGTCGGCGAGAGCCGCCGGGCCATCGTCTTCCATGGCGACGTGATGAACACGGCCTCCCGGCTCGAGGACGCCGCTCGGGTGCTTGAGCGTTCGTTCGTCGCGTCCGCCGAGGCCCTCGCCCGGCTCGACGGTCTGGAGCGTTACGTGCTGGAGGACCTGGGGCTCCAGGCTCTCCGCGGCCGTGCTGAGCCCGTCCACGTCTACGCGGTTACGACCAACGGCTTGCCGGGGAGCGATGATGAATCACTTCTTTGCGCATGATCGCTGAGGCTTCGGTGTGTGCGGGGTCCGTGGATCTCGTGTGAGGAACTCTACGAGACCTGCGTGGTGGCCCTCATCCTCAGGGCCGAGCGAGACCAGCACCTCGGAACCGCCTGAGCCCGGGCGTCGGCGCGGCGTCCGGCGCGAACCGTAGACGGCCCGTGGCCTGGCCTGCCCCGGGGTTTCATCCGCTAATGGGTCGATGTCGCGAGACCGGGATCACCCCTCAGGGCCGCACGAGGGGCGCGGCCGCGCCGTGTCGGCGGCGGAG
>JBHICL010000755.1:0-1717 GCA_046759605.1 Alphaproteobacteria bacterium
GTGTCACTAAACTGGGATTTCCCAGATGATTCCTCCCAACCACCCAAGACGGTAGATAGGGTAATCGGCATCGTCAAACCGGAGAGGGCGGAGCGTGGTGGCTGTCTCCCAAACTGATGCTAGAACGAGGTCTGTTACCAGCCTCATACATCGGGAAAGGAAGACAGCCATGGACTATTATGCCGGATTGGACGTCTCGTTGGAAGAGACCAGCGTCTGTGTCGTCGACGGCGAAGGCGCCGTCGTGCACGAGGTGAAGGTTGCCACCGAGGTCGAGGCGATCGCCGAGACGCTGCAGCGGTTCGCGCGATCGCTGGCACGTGTGGGGCTCGAGGCCGGGCCGCTCTCGCCCTGGCTTCATGGCGGCCTGCACGGGGCTGGATTTGCGGTGATCTGCATCGAGACCAGGCACCTCAAGGCCTCGTTGGCGGCGATGCGCAACAAGACCGACCGCAACGACGCCCGCGGCATGGCGCAGATGATGCGTCTTGGCTGGATCCGCATGGTTCACGTCAAGAGCCCCGAGAGCCACGCACTCAGACTGCTGCTGACCAACCGCAAGACCTTGCAGCGCAAGGCGACTGACATTGAGAACGAGATCCGCGGCACGCTCAAGGCCTTCGGGCTGAAGGTCGGGAAGGTGAGCCAGCGTTCGTTCGAAAAGAAGGTTTGCGAGCTGATTGGCGACCAACCGTGGCTGGGCGAGATGGTGCGCCCGATGCTGACGGCGCGCGCCGTGTTGCTCGATCAGTTCACCCGCCTCCACCGCATGATGCTCGACGTGGTCCGGCGCGATGAGGTGTGCCGGCGGTTCATGACGATCCAGGGTGTTGGACCGGTCACGGCGTTGACCTACAAGACCGGGGTCGATGTGCCGGAACGCTTTGCCAAGTCCAAGAACGTCGGCGCTCACTTTGGGCTGACGCCACGAAGGTTCAGCTCCGGCGAGATCGACTACCAGGGGCACATCGGCAAATGCGGCGACGCGATGGTCCGAACGGCGCTCTACGAGGCGGCCAACGTGGTGCTGACGCGGACCACGCGATGGTCGGCGCTGAAGGCCTGGGCCATGCGGATCGCCAAGAAGCGCGGCTTGAAACGCGCCCGCGTGGCGCTTGCCCGCAAGCTCGCGGTGATCATGCATCGCATGTGGCTCGACGGCAGTGAGTTCCGCTGGACCGACGAGGCCCCGGCGTAGGGATTGGCAACTATCGCCCCACGAGTAACGCCGCAGTCGGGAGGAAACCAATCCGCTTCGGCGGGTGTACCCTGACGGGTACGCGGGATGAGGTGAGCACGCCTTTGTGCTTGATGCCGATCCAGGCCATTCCGGATCGAGCACGCATGGTAGATTGTTGCCGCCTCGCCCCTCTGATCCCATCCTGTGCCGATCACAGTGTCGAGCACGAAGAGAAGCATGGACCGTCAGGGTTCCACCTCGTCGAGGGATACAGATCAGTTTGGGAGCTTGACAGCCACCTGCCGATTAGAGAAGCACAAAGGGCGCTCGACGGCGAATCCGGTCCTGATATGGTACGGTACATAGCGATCCCTCCTCTTCATCGGGCTGATTTGGCGATCGAAAACCCTGCCCAGTGACCATCTCGCGCGGTGAGGCTGTACCCCAGCCCGCGCAGCACACCCATGTCTTGTCGGGCGGTCTGGATACGTCTGGATCAAGGCCTGTCATAGCGGCAAAGGAGCCGGCCGCAGCCCG
>JBHICL010000756.1:0-1689 GCA_046759605.1 Alphaproteobacteria bacterium
CACGGTTCCCATCGAGGTGATCGCCGCCGCCGGGGCCGGGAAATGGCTCGCGGCGAGACCCGCGTCCATCCGCGCCTGGCTCGAGCGCACGGGCTTCGAGGCCGCGCCCGGCAACGTCGCGCTCGTGCCCGGCGCCGACGGCCGGGCCGCAGAGGCCGTCTTCGTGGAGAGCACGGACGGGGGACCGTGGCCGTGGAGCGCGCTGGCCGCCGCGCTCCCGCCCGGGAGCTACCGCATGGCCCGGGCGCTGCCGGCGGCGAAGGCGACCGATGCGGCGCTCGGCTGGGAGCTCGCGGGCTATGAGTTCACGCGCTACCGCAAACCGCGTGGCGCGCGGCGGGCGCTGGTGTGGCCCACCGGCGCCGACCGCGCCATGGTCGGGGCGGCCGCGGACGCCATCGCCATGGTGCGCGACCTCATCAACACCCCGGCCGAGGACATGGGGCCGTCGGAACTGGCGACGGCGGCCCGTTCCCTCGCGCGGCGCCACGGCGCGCGCGCCCGGGTGGTAGCGGGCGGGCGCCTTCTCGAGGAGAACTATCCGGCGATCCACGTGGTCGGCCGGGCCTCGGACGACGCGCCGCGCCTCATCGATCTGACGTGGGGCCGGCCGGGCGCGCCCCGGGTGACGCTGGTGGGCAAGGGCGTGTGCTTCGACTCCGGTGGTCTCGACCTCAAGTCCGCGAGAGCCATGCAGCTCATGAAGAAGGACATGGGCGGGGCCGCGCATGCCCTGGGCCTCGCTTCGATGATCATGGCGACGGGCCTCGCGGTGCGTCTGCGCGTGCTCATCGGGGCGGTGGAGAACACGGTGGCGGCCAATGCCTACAAGCCCCTGGACGTGATCGGAACCCGCGCCGGCCTCACCGTCGAGGTGCGCAATACCGACGCCGAGGGGCGGCTGGTGCTGGCCGACTGTCTCGCCGAGGCGAGCCGCGAAAAGCCCGCGCTCCTCATCGACTTCGCGACCCTGACCGGGGCGGCGCGGATCGCGCTGGGGACCGAGCTGCCGGCGCTCTTCACCCGCGACGACGGGCTCGCCACCGCGCTCGCGGCGCACGGCGAGGCCACTCACGATCCGGTGTGGCGCCTGCCGCTCCACGCGCCCTACCGGCGCCGGCTCGACAGCCAGGTCGCCGACCTCGCCAGCACCGGGAGCGACTCCTACGCCGGGGCGATCACGGCGGCACTGTTTCTCGGCGAGTTCGTGCCCTCCGACGTGCCGTGGGTGCACCTGGACATCATGGCGTGGAACACGGCCGGCCGCCCGGGCCGTCCGGAGGGGGGCGAGGCGATGGGGTTGCGCGCCGCCTTCGCGCTCGTCGCCGAGCGCTTCGGCGGCGGCGCCGCCAAGGCTCCCCGCAAGGGACGCCGACGCGCGCCCCGCCGCTAGCGCCGGCGTGATTACGCGGGCTTGCACGGACCCCGGCCGCGCGCTAGTTTGATCCGCAAGCGAAACAATAACGGATGATTGCGTTGCTTACGCCGATGCAATCCCTCGAGTTCTGGCGACGGTCCATCGCTGAGCTGGTGCGCCGCGAGGGCCCGGACCTGAGCGCGCGCCAGATGGCGGTGCTGTTGACGGTCTATCTGACCCCGCCGCCGCACACGGTTCGGGGTCTTTCGAAGAACCTCAACGTCTCCAAGCCGGCGATCACGCGGGCGATCGACCGGTTGGAGCGAATGGGG
>JBHICL010000757.1:0-1688 GCA_046759605.1 Alphaproteobacteria bacterium
CGCGTCGGCGGCGACAAGATGGACGAGGCGATCATCGGCTACATCCGCCGCAACCATAATCTGCTGGTCGGCGAGGGCAGCGCCGAGCGCATCAAGAAGGAGATCGGCTCCGCCTGTCCGCCGGAAGACGGCAACGGCGAGACCATGGAAATCAAGGGTCGCGATCTCATGAACGGCGTGCCCAGGGAGCTGATGATCTCCGAACGGCAGATCGCCGAGAGCCTGGCCGAGCCGATCAGCGCGATCATCGACGCTGTCAAGGTGGCGCTCGAGCACACGGCTCCCGAGCTTGCCGCGGACATCGTCGACAAGGGTATCGTGCTCACCGGGGGCGGCGCCCTCTTGGGGAACCTCGATTACGTGCTGCGCCACGCGACCGGGCTTCCGGTCTCCATCGCCGACGATCCTCTCACCTGCGTGGCGCTGGGCACGGGAAGGGCGCTCGAAGAGTTCAAGAAGCTTAAAGATGTGCTGGTTAGCATGTATTGACGGCCCGGCGGGCGTCGCCGCGGGTCTCTGGGAGTAATGGCCGGTGAAGCGAAGCCAACGCATTAGCGTTGCCGGGCTGACGTTGCCGTTACGGGCGTGGATGTCGCGTTTCGCGCTGGCCTTGATGTTGCTTACGGCGCTCGTTCTCATGGTGCTCAGCAATAACGGCGCACCGGTCGTGGAGCGCGCGCGGACGACGGTCGTCGACGGCGTCTCCCCCGTCCTCGGCGTGCTGGTTCGTCCCGCGCACGCGGTTGCCGGCGTCGTCGAAGGGGTGCGCAGCCTGGTGCTTCTCTTCGCCGAAAATCGGCGACTGCGCGAGGATAACGACCGGCTCCGACGCTGGCTCTATGTGGCGCAACAGCTCGAGGCCGAGAACGACGCCCTCAGGACGCAGCTCGGCTTCGTCCCCGACCCCAAACCGCGCTTCATAACGGCACGCGTCATCGGCGATACGGGCGGCGCCTTCGTGCATAGCCTGCTGGTGGGCGCGGGCGACCGAGATGGCTTGCGCCGCGGACAGGCCGCGGTGGCCGGCGAGGGGCTCGCGGGCAGGATCGCCGAGGTGGGCGATCGCTCGGCGCGGCTTCTGCTGCTCACGGACATCAACTCCCGGGTCCCGGTGATCATCGAATCGACCGGGGACAGGGCCATCCTTGCGGGCAACAACGGACCTCGGCCGCAACTCCAGTTTCTGCCGTCCAAGGCGCCTGTCTCCCCGGGAGACGTGGTGTTTACCTCGGGCCACGGCGGCGTGTTCCCACCCGGGCTCCCCGTGGGCATGGTCGTCCAGGTGAGCGAGAGCACGATCTCGGTCGAGCCGGTCGCCGATCTTTCGCGTGTGCGCTTCGTCCGCGTGCTCGATTTCGGCGTCGATGGGCTGCTGCCCGCGCCGGGTGAATACGACATCGCGCCCGCTCAAGGAGCACCATGAGCGGCACCGAGCGGGGATACCGGGTTCTGCAATGGGCCAGGAGCCTGGTTCCGATCACGATCACGGCGCTTCTGATCCTTATGGCCGCACTGCCGCTCCCCTTGCCGTTCTACGGCGTGGCGGCGCCCTGGCTGCCTCTCATGGGTGTCTATTACTGGGCGATCCTGCGGCCGGACCTGATGCCGCGCTCGGCGGTCTTCGCGATCGGGCTGTTTCAGGACGCCTTGATGGGGACGCCCCTGGGGTTGAGCGCCGTGATCTATCT
>JBHICL010000758.1:0-1683 GCA_046759605.1 Alphaproteobacteria bacterium
CGCTGAACCGTGGGCTCGACTCAAACCTGTGGGCGGAGCTGGAGACGACCGTCCATGCCCAGACGATGTGTTTTACCTATGTGTCTGTCAAGTCCCGGGCGCAAGCGCTCGAGAACATTGGAGTCACTCGTTCGGCTGGCCGGCTCACGCCAGCGGCGGGGCGGCGGTCTTTGAGGGCGATCGTGATCGCTCGTCGGTTCACTGCGGTCACGCGCTTCTCCCCGGGCGTCGGTGGGGTTGGGATCGGAAGCCCGGCCTCCGCATAGATCGCCTCCAGCGTCGTCGGCACCTGGCCGATCCGCGCGGGGGGGACGTGGGGTGACACGCGCCGCAGCTTGTGCCGCGTCCGGGCCACGGGCGCATAGCGATACGGTTCCCGATGACGCAACAGGTGCCAGACGAGGACCACGAGCTTCCGGGCCAGGGCCGTGACCGCCACGTTGTGCCCCTTCTTGCGTTTGACCCGATGGTACGTCGCGCTTAGCGGGGCCGAGCTCATGGCCACGGACTGCGCGGCCTCGATCGCCAGCCACCGAGCGTGGCTCCGGCCCTGCTTCGTGATCCGGCCGTGGTGGCACGTGTCGCCAGACTGATAGGTACTCGGCGCCAAGCCGAAGTAGGCGGCGAGCTTCTGCGGCGCGGGAAACCGACGGATGTCGCCGATCGCCGAGAGGAGTCCGATCGCCACCGTGATGTTGACCCCGGGCACGGTCATCAGCAGCTTGGCGTCCAGCTCCATCGAGGCTTCCACGCGCAGCCTCGCATCCACGGCGACGAGGCGTCGCTCGATCGCGTCGTGCAGGTCGAGCACGCTCCCGACGATGAACCACTCGGTGTCGGTGAACGCCTGCTCCGCGAGCCACCGGCGCCCCGAGGGACCGAAAAGCTCGACATACTGGCACACGAGGAGCCGCTTATTCACGACCCCGCGAATCGCGTTCTTCGCGGCGACGAGCCGCTTCCCCAAGAAGCGGCGATGCGCGACCAGCTGCCGGAGTTCCCACGTCTTGGCATCGGGCATCTCCACCTCGGGGATGAGTCCCGCGCGGAGCAGCTGCGCCAGGATGCGCGCATCAATCTTGTCGGTCTTGATCCGTGCGTGGGCGATGGCTTTCACCTGAAGCGGGTTCGCGACAACGACCGTGCCCGCGCGCGGGACCAGGCGAGACCAGATCGCCCACGTGTGGAAGGTCGCCTCGAGCACCACGTGGTCCTTCGGGCCAAGCCGTGCGCCGAAGCCGTCGATAGCCTCCGGCGTCGTCGCCAGCCGGAACTCACGGCGCGTGTGGCCATCGTCGTCCACCTCGCAGACCTGGATGAACCGCTTGTGCACGTCCAGCCCATAGAACATGACACCCTCTCTTTCTGAGAGCCTCGGCACCATTCCGTTTGGGGATCACGACAACTACCTATTCGCGCTCGCAGCGCATCCGGGTGGGTCGTAGGGCGGCCACTTACCACAGCGGGCTCGAAGCCCATAAAACACGCGGCCGTCCCCGCGACGATGATCCTCCAAGGGCTCTCGCTCGAGGCCACCGTCGCTCCTGTTCCCGGAAAGGCCATTACCGCCGACCGCGAACCGGATCGCAACGATTGGCTACGCGGAGATCCCAAACGAAGCATACCGGCTACCATGGCGTGCTTGCCCCTCACGCCCGCTGGCGCAGCCGCGTTGTCGCCGGT
>JBHICL010000759.1:0-1678 GCA_046759605.1 Alphaproteobacteria bacterium
CGCGCTCGCGCTCAAGCACGGACGGCTGGCGCTCACCATCGAAGGCAAGGCGCTCGAATTGGTCCCTCGTGACCGCGAAACCCCCGTCGAGAAAGCTTCGGCCAAGGGCGGCGCGGCGGCGCTCACCGGGCGACCGTCCCAAAGCGGCTGAGCGAGTCGCGATCTTCACAACCCGGTCTCAAGGGACTGCGCGGAAGAAGCCGCCGGTCGATTTGGAAGGGCGGTTTTGGCGGCGGCGTCAGGGCGGCGTCACGACGTGCCGCGGCTTGAAATCGCCGCGTCCCTCCGGGGGCGGCGTCATATCGCCGAGAACCCGAGGCAGTTCCTAACGGGTTTCGAACACTCTCGGCGCGCAGACTGTGGAAGAGATTCTCCGGCGCCTGTCATCGGAGCCAGGCCAAGCGCCTCAGCGCGTCGTTGTTTGGGATCGTTTTATACGCGGAGGGGGAGTAAGCTATCCGTATATCCGCCCGTGCAACGACTGCGCTGCACTGGCAGCCCAGCTACCATTGAACAGGGAGGTCTCCCATGTCCACTGTGAAGAACGGCGCCAGCGACCTTTCACGGCACCATGAGCCGCGGAACCTATCGGACCGCCTTGCGCTCGGCTTCGTGAAGACGCTGCGTTTCTTCGCGGACACCTTCTTCGCGAAGCGCTATGGCCACCGCGCCGTCGTTCTGGAAACCGTTGCCGCTGTCCCCGGCATGGTGGGTGGGGCGTTGCAACACTTGAGGTCCTTGCGCCGCATGACGGACGACAATGGCTGGATTCGCACGCTGCTCGATGAGGCCGAAAACGAGCGCATGCACCTGATGACCTTCGTCCACATCGCAAAGCCCAGTCGGCTGGAGCGGGCGCTGATCCTCCTCGCTCAGGGTGCGTTCTACAACGCATTCTTTGTGGTCTACCTGATCTCGCCCCGGACCGCGCACCGGATCGTCGGGTACTTCGAAGAGGAGGCGGTCATCAGCTACACCCAGTATTTGGAAGAGATCGACGCCGGGCGGCATGAGAACGTGCCGGCGCCCCAAATCGCCATACGTTACTGGAAGTTGGCAGATGATGCGCGGCTGCGAGACGTGGTGCGGGTGATCCGCGACGACGAGGCGAAGCATCGAGACGTCAACCACGGGTTTGCCGATACGCTCACGGGCGCTGATCGCCCGGTTGCCGCGCGCCCTGTCGAGTAATGCGTTGGCGTTGCGGCTTGCGAGAAGCGTGAATCAACAAGCGGATCACGCTCACCATCGTCGTTGGCGCGCCACCGTCGGTTCCGCCCGAGGCGGAAACGTCGATTGGAGCGTGGCGGGTGTCTTGTCCGCGGCATCGTCGCTTGCGGCAACTGTCACACGCCGCTGCCGCCCGCGGGTTGGCAGGCTATGGCGGGTTATGTACGACAATGGGTTCCCTTCGGTACACATCCAGACCAGGCCACACAGCGCTTTGCGTTACCGGCTTCCGGCGCCGGAAACGTTCCAGCCAACCATCGGAATGGCCTTTGGACTGTCATAGCCAATCGTGTCGAAACCGGGGACGTGTTACCGTGATCCAATTGCGGCGGTGCATGTTCAAAGAGGCCGAACGGCGCGGAAAAACCCCGAACGAGGAGTCAACCAGCAACCATGATTGATTTATACACCTGGACCACGCCCAACGGCCGCAAGGTCTCCATCATGC
>JBHICL010000760.1:0-1678 GCA_046759605.1 Alphaproteobacteria bacterium
ACGTCCGGCGGCAGCTCGACATAGTAGACGCCGCTCAGCCAGGCGGCCGGATGAATGTGGGCGACCTGGTGCCCCCCGCGCTCCATGACCACCGCCCAGATCCGCATGCCGAAGGTGTCCGACCTGCTGACCCAGAAGGGATGTGCCGAATCCTGGGGCGGGTTTTCGAAGCGTCGACGCACGGCCGCGCTGATCATCTCCTTGAGGATGTCGATCTCCGGCGCCGGATCGTTGGCAAGCTCGCCCGAGTGCCAACCGTGACGGGTCGCATGCTGCGGCGGCGACCTCACGAGGCTCGGATGCGCGGCGACATGGGCGGCGAGCCTTCGGTTGAACGCCTCGATGCTGCCCTGGCCCGGGAGCAGCTCCACGACCCGGGCTTCGATCAGGTCGGGGTCGATCAACGCTCTGGCGGCTTCGGTCTGGTGCAGCTCGGTGAGCGCGATTCCCTTGAGCGCCAACGAACGCGTGGTCTGTTGCCCGGCGGCAAGGCACGTCTCGCATACCTCGAGTGCTTCGGAAGCCTTGCCGTTTCTCAGCAGAATAGACGCCAGGTTCATCTGGTACTCGGCCTGTGCGGGCGCCAGCGCCAATGCCTTGCGGCAGGCGGCCACGGCGTCTTCCAGGCGTCCACTCTCTCCCAGCAACATGGAGAGATTGCCGTATGTGGGCGCGAAGTCGGCCCTGAGCGCGAGGGCGCGTTCCAGCGCGGCGATGCCCTCTCCGGTCTTTCCCATGTCGCCCAGGACCGTCCCCAGATTGTGGTGCGCGTCGGCGAGGTCCTGGTCGAGCTCCAACGCGCGCCGGTACGACGCGACCGCCTCCTCCGCGCGGCCAGCATCGCGAAGGGCGTTGCCCAGATTGCTGTGGTACTTCGCTTCGTCCGGATTGCGGTCTATCGCCCTCCCGATGAGCTCTATGGATTTCGCGAACTGCTTCTGCTGCCAGCGCATGACGCCGAGCAGGTGGAGCGCATCGGGGTGTTCCGGCTCCTCGTCAAGTATCTGCTGGTATAGACGCTCGGCGGCTTCGAGCCGGCCGGCCATGTGATGCTCGCGTGCGGTCGCGAACGCGCGGCCCGTGTCGAACGGTCCGGATTCGGGAGCTGTGGACATCGCTGGTCTCTCTGCCGCGTCCAGTTCGGAGAGGATAGTCGAACTTCTTACCAGAAACGAGCGAGTCGCCTGGGAAAGCTGGTCAAAGAAGGCCCGGCCACAACCCCGCTTCAGGCCGCACCTCAACACGTGATCCGCTGCACACGCGATGATTTGCATCAATGAAAGGTCTTCGGGCGTGGAGGCGGCGAGAAACAGCGACCAATACCACCGCCATGTCCGAATCGGCGTTTATTAATACATTATTAACGTTAACGCGACCTTACTCGGTCCCATTGTTGGTTTTTGCGAAGGACTCGACAGATGACCTTTCGGAAGTCTTGCAGGATCCTGGCGGTGCCGGTGACGATTCTTTTCGCGCTCGTTTCACTACCCTTGGGCGCCGCGCAGGCAGCGCTCGTCACGACCGACGAGATCATTGCCGGGATGTCGGCTGGCGAAGACCGTGCCCGGGTGCAGGAGTTCCTCGATCGCGAGGACGTGCGCCGGCACATGATGGGTCTGGGAGTCGATCCCGACGAAGCCGCCCGGCGGATCGCCGGCATGTCCGATGAAGAGATACG
>JBHICL010000761.1:0-1668 GCA_046759605.1 Alphaproteobacteria bacterium
TCTGCCCGGTGACAATTGACGCAGACATTCTGGCGCGCCGGCTGGTGTTCGCCGATGCGCTCAAATGGGAGCCAGAGAAGGGGTTGAAGTTCGGCATCCGGCGGCGGGCCCCGGACAGCGAGGTCCGATGGTTCCAGGTGCCCACGCCCGGGTATATCTTCCATCCTGGCAACGCGTACGAAGAAGGCGGCAAGATTGTGATGGATGCGTGCACCTACGTGAACGGCGGGGCCATGTTGGACTCGCTGCGAACCTGGCGCCGGGGGATTGTCAAGCCGGCCTGGGCCAGGCCGTTCCTGTACGAGTTCGACCTCGAGAGTGGGCGGTGCAAGGAGAGGCTCCTGGACGATCGCGGCGCGGAGTTTCCGAGACTCGACGATCGTCTCATCGGCTACAAGAACCGCTACGGGTACGCCGTGATGAACCGCACGGTGGCTGACGAAGCCGAGGAGATATGGTCGACCGTCGTCAAATACGATCGAGCAGGCGGCGGTGCGGTGATCCACGATTACGGACCGTGGCAGTGGCCAAGCGAGCCAGTGTTCGTGCCGCGCTCTGTCGACGCAGCGGAAGATGACGGGTTTGTGCTGAACGTGGTGTACGATGGCAAGACGGACAGGAGCTATCTCGCGGTCCTGGATGCGCGCAATCTGGCCGGCGAGCCGCTCGCTCGCGCCCATCTGCCGCATCACGTGCCCGTGGGCTTCCACGGGAACTTCGTGGCGGGTCTACAGTTGAGCTAAACCCGTCCGCGCCGCTCAACACGGCGTTAGGCCGCGCCGCGAACTGTGGGGGATTAGCGATGGCTTCCACTACCGACTGGACCTTTGGTGGTACATGGCCGTATTGTTCGTAATTGTCGAGTGGCCGTCGAAGGAAGCGTTCGATGAATTTTTTGCCGACCCGGAATACCAAAAGTTCAAGAAGCTGCGTCATGCCTAACCAGGCAGTCAACCCGACCGCTTGGACGCTGCGCGCCCAGGTTCCCTCGCTGCACTCGGCGGCGGGTTACTGCTCGCGTTAGGCGGCCGCGTGAATGATTCGCAAAGCGCGATCGATCACTTCCAGCGACTCGAGCGTCTCGCAGCCGCCCTCGCTGATCATGGCATCGCGATCTACGAGCACCAGTACTACATGCTCGCCTTCGGGGGCTTCCGCTTGGAGCTCGGCACACGCCATCGGCGTTGGGGGTTCTCTTGGGACGGAAAGGAGGGTTTCCTCACCGTCTCAGATCCCTATGCACCCTCGGCTGGTCGCCCGGCACCACCCGTCTCCGGCAAGACGGAGCACCTTGGCCTGGGCGATCTCGACGCGCCGTTCAGGTTCATCGAGAGTTTTGAGTTCGTGGCGTAGCGGGCGGCCGCCACACGCTAGAGAAGCGTATTGGGGGGAACATTGGTGCGCCGGAGATTACGGTGACGTCGGGAGCGGACGGGGTCGCCCAGGTGTGAGTGCCCGAGAGAAACTCTGGAGTAGTCATGGTCCGGTCGGCCATGACAATCGCCTGGCCGATCAGGGGGTCTCAGGAAGCGGGAGCGACGGGAGGATTAACTTGTGCGGGAGGACTCCCGAATATCTGCAGGGCGGACAAACTCGAATCACACAGGAGACGCAGGGACATGAAAAACATAATTCATCGGTTCATCGTTTCAGGCCTTGCTTTCGTGA
>JBHICL010000762.1:0-1668 GCA_046759605.1 Alphaproteobacteria bacterium
TTTGGCCCCGGCGACCCCGACCGCAACAAGGGTTGGGTCGACCGCTGGCTCGCCGGCAAGGTCGCCATTACCCTTCCGGAACCCCCGCCCGAGCTCTCACCGAGCCAGTTTAGGGCGATCCGCAGGCGACGCTTTAGCCCCAAGAGGATGCGCAGGCAAGCGGCCAAGAGGCCCGCCGAGACACTCGATGGGGCCAGGGTTCGCCGAACGCGCGTCGAGCGTAGCTGGTCGCAGGCGACGTTAGCCCGCCACCTCGGCGTTTCGGCCTCCTACCTGTCCCAGATCGAGACCGGCAAACGTCATCCCTCCGCGACCGTCGCCGCGAAGCTGACCGCGTGGGTGGAGCCGGGGGCCAACGGGGGCTCGGAGGCGAGGTGGTCGGAGTGAGCGCAGAGATCGGGGCGGGTGGCGACCGCGAGGACGTGAAGGGCAAGGACGAGCGCCAACGCCCATAACCGAGAAGTTTATTCGTTTTGAAATAGGAATTATTAAGTAATAAATAGAATAGCGGATGTTGTTCTTGACATCTACTTTTGTGGCATTAGCATTCTTGCGATAAAGGCGCCGTCGGCGACGACTCCATCGCGAGGTGACATGAGCGCCGCTAAGGTGCCCGGAAGGAAGACGATAGGGAGCAGTACGTGAGTGATCAGGGCAGGGACAACTTCAGTGGATGGTTTTTGCGGATGACTCCGCAACGGGGTACTCCCAATGGTGTGTCGGAGTACTCCCAGTGGTGGCCCGCTGAATTTCGCTCACGCGGCGGACCACTCTATACCAGCGAGTGAGCGAACCAGACGGAGCATCAAGGAGGTTTACCATGCTTATCTGGCTTAAGAAGCTTGCGGTGCAGCTCGCCAAGGACGAACGCGGTGCGACCGCGATCGAGTACGGGCTGATCGCCGCGCTGATTTCGGTCGTGATCATCGTCGCCCTGCTTGCCGTCGGCGGCGCGCTCACGACCGTGTTCAACTTGGTTGCCAACTGCCTCGGAGGGGCAGCGGCCGGCGTCTTGCCCACGTGCTAGTCAGAGCACCGGGTCAGCCGGTTGAGACGGTGGCTCGGCGCCCGGCGATCGGGGCCGGGCCGCCGTTACCTGGCGGCCGCGACGCGCTCGAGGCCGTCGGACGGACCGACAGCCGCGCCGGTGCCGGTGGCCTCGGCCCGGGCCAGCTCAGGCGCGATCGCCGCAATGAGGCGGCTGTTCCGCGCCAGGCCGAAGACATAATCGACACCGTGGACCTCGGACCGGCTCATCAGACCGTCGTGGGCGAAGCCTGAGTCGGCCCGCAAGGAGACCGTCACGTCAGGCCAGCGCCGCCGGATCAACATAGCCGAGCAGCAAGGCCCCGGCATCCGAGGTCACCGCGCCGCCGTCGAACCCCGCCACTACGCGACGGCAACGTACCGCTTCAAACACCAGCCACGCGCGGGCACGCTCTGTCTGCATCGGAGACTCCTCCGGTCTCTGGTAACTCGTTCCTGTCAAACAAGTTTCCCGGATCCCCGGCGCCGATGCGACCGCCTTCATGAGAAATCCGTGCTCGCACAAAGTGGCGCGCCCGACCGGTCGGCTGGTCACCCATAGGCTTGCGATCAGCCGGTCCCTCGTCTGTCGAGATGGAGCCGCGGGGCGGCCCATATTGCGAGTTTAACGATTCGGCGCGG
>JBHICL010000763.1:0-1663 GCA_046759605.1 Alphaproteobacteria bacterium
TCGCCGTCGCCCACTTCGAGCCAGAGAAAGAATCCACCACCGGGCCGCTCCGCGCCGAGGGCGCCGTCCAGAATGTCGAGGGCGACGTCGAACTTTTGCCGGTACAGCTCCCGGTTGGCGTCGACATGCGCCTCGTCGCGCCAAAGCCGGGTCGAGGCCGCCATGATCGGCATTGGCATCGTGGCCCCCGCATACTGTCTGAGTTGTACGAAGCTCCGCACCAGCCGGCGGTCGCCGGCGACGAACCCCGAGCGCAGTCCGGGAACGTTGGACCGCTTGCTCAACGAGTGGAAGACCAGCACGTTGTCCGAGCCGCCGCCCATTCGGGCGCACACCTCGAGGGCGCCCGGGGGCGCTTCGGCCGTATAGATCTCGGCATAGCACTCGTCGACCGCCAGCACGAAATCGTGCGCGCGCGCCAGCGCGATGGCGCCCGCCAGCTTCTCGCGGTCGGCCACCGAGCCCTGGGGGTTGGCGGGCGAGTTGATGTAGGCGAGGGCGGCGCGATCGAGCACCGCCGCCGGTAGCTGACGCAGGTCCGGCTGAAAACCGTTCTCACGAGTTGCCGGCAGCATCACCGGCTCGGCGCCGGATGCGATGGCGGCGCCGAAGTAGACGTGATAGAGCGGGTTCGGCATCAGTACCGCGGGCCGTCCGGCGCTCAAGCGCCGCGGCACCGCGACGAGGGCCGCCATGAACAAGGCTTCCCGCGTGCCCACAACCGGCAGGACCTGATCGTCCGCGTCGAGCCATCCCTCGGGCAGCCCGTATCGCCGCACAAGCCATCGGGCGATTGCCGCGCGAAGCTCGGACGTACCCGCGATCGGCGGATAGCGGCCCCATTCGGCCGCGTGCTTGGTGAGCGTCGGCGCGATGAACCCGGGTGGCTCATGCTTCGGCTCACCGAAATGCATATGAACCGGGTCCACACTGGCCGGCGGACAGATGCCATCGAGCAGGCTCCGCAGGCGCTCGAAGGGGTAGTCGGTGAGCTGCTCGAGGCGATCGTTGAGCATGAACGCGGAGCTGTGTTTCCTCGCCGGCATTCGCCTTCCATGGGCGTGCGCGGCGCCCAGGAAAAGCGGGAAAGGATACTATGGTCAAAGGGTTGACAAGACAAGCTGAGAAGAAAGTCCAGCTTGGCGGTGGAAAAACGGCCCGGCAGACAGGACTGCCGGGCTCGATAACGCAACCGGCGGTCTAGACGGTCTGTGAGCCGCGCCCGAACTCGGGATAGGCCTCGAGGCCCAGCTCGACCCGGTCCAGACCGTTGTCCTCGGCGTCCTCGCTCGCACGGATCCCGATCGTGTGCCTGAGCACGAGCCATAGCACGGCGCTTGCAACCGCCATGTAGACGCCGACGACAATCACGCCCAGGGCCTGGATGGCCAGGTTGCCGTCGCCGAAGATGCCAACGGCCAGGGTGCCCCAGACACCCGCCACGAGGTGAGCCGAGATGGCACCGACCACGTCGTCGATTCGCAGCCGGTCGAGCAGCGGTATGGCGAAGACCACGAGTGCGCCGCCGACGGCGCCCACGATGATGGAAAGCAGGTGGTTCTGCAGATCTGGCCCGGCGGTGATGGCCACGAGGCCGGCGATGGCGCCGTTGAGCGCGATGGTGAGGTCGATTTTCCTGTAGAGGGCCTGGTTCACGAGCATC
>JBHICL010000764.1:0-1663 GCA_046759605.1 Alphaproteobacteria bacterium
ACTGGTTCTGGGTGTACTCGGTCAGGAGACTCCACGCCTCTTCGCGCGACGGGCGGTTGATCGGCGCCTCCCCGGTGTGGTGTAGGTTCCCCCGACAGACATTGTCGCGCCGGCGCCACCGGCACACAACCGCCCGCTCTGCAAGGCTGCCCGGGAGCCTCCCGGGCTTCGTGAAACGGCCATTGTGCGGGGCCGGAATGCGCGCGGAAGGTTTTCGGTTAGAACGCGCCTCTGTCGAGGGAGTAGAAGTTGGCGTAGATGGACTCGCAGTCCTTGACCAGGACCCGCCGGTCCCCGTAGCGGGAGCCGAAGCGGGTGAGGGTCATGGAGGAGAGGTCGTCCCCTGTCCGGCCTTGGCTGATTAGCTCGGCGAACCACCGGCCGATCACCAGCGATCCCGCGATGCCGATGGCGTTGCAGCCCGTCGCCACCCATAGGTTGCGCACACCCGGTGCCTCGCCGATCGCGTACTGGCCATCGGGTGTGAACGTCGGCAAGCCCCGCGTCCCCTTCATCACCGGTGCCAAGGCCAGGGCGGGACAGACGGCGAAGAGGTGGGTGCCTAGAGCGATGAGCACCTCACGGTCTTCGGGGATCTGGTCCATCTGGAGCGTGGGCGGGAGGTCGGCCATCCGGTAGGAGACGGGGTTGGCCTCGAACCCGCCGACCAGGGCGCCGCCGACTTCGGGACGGATGTAGGAGCCGGCGTCAGGGACACGAATGACCGGAAACGACCGGGCCGTCAGCGGCGTCGGCGCCGTGATCCAGTGCTGGTGTCGAATGGGAACCGCGGGCAGCTCCAGGCCCAGCCAGGCGGCGATCAGCTCACCCCAGGGGCCCGCGGCCACCACCACATGCTCCGCGCGCACCAGTGTGCCTCCCGCCGTGATCCCTGACGCTCGCCCGTTCGTGACATGAATCGCGGTGACGGGGGTTTGCGTCCGGAATCGCGCGCCGCGGTCCCGGGCCGCGTAGGAGAATGCCATGGCCAGCCCGTAGGGCTCCACGTAGCCGTCGCTGGGAACCCAGACCACGCTGCGGACGCCGCCGGCTTCAAGCAGCGGCGCCCTCGCCTCCGCCTGGCTCGGCGTAAGGAACTCCACCGCCAGCCCCCATGCGCGCGCCAACTCCACCTGCTGTTCGAGCTCTCTGGCCCTCCCCTCGGTCAAGGCGACCTTCAGGCTTCCCACCTGCCGGAATCCGGGATCGTGCCCCGTGGTCGCCTCGAAGCGCTCCAGCTCACGGACCACCCAGCCGATCGTCCGCCCCATGAATGCGGTCGAGCGGAGCTGCCCCACGAGGCCAGCCGCCATCGGAGTGTTCCCGCTCGCCAGCTGGTCCTTCTCGAAGACCACCACGTCGCGGATGCCGGCCAGGGTCAGCTGGTAGGCGATGCTGCACCCCCAGATGCCTCCTCCGATGACGGCGACGCGGATCTCTTCGGCCATTGGCTCCCCGCCCGCAGTTCCACGCGCACCGTACTATGTGTTCCGGGCAAAGGCAACAGGCTCCGGAGTATTCTGACGAGGACCGCGACGCGACGGGCTCGCAGGTGCTCGGTGACCGGGCACGAGACGGTATCACATCGTGAGCCCCGGCTGCCTCCAGGAGGTGGCCCGCCGGCTCGCGGGCATGTTTTCGGGCACATCAGGCCGATCCGCGG
>JBHICL010000765.1:0-1651 GCA_046759605.1 Alphaproteobacteria bacterium
GATGTCTGTTTATCAGCTTGAATGCGATGTTCTCCCATACGGGCAGGCTGTCAAACAGTCCGCCACTTTGAAACAACATCCCGAATTTCTCGATAAGCTCGGTTCGTTCTCGGCCCTTGAGACGCGTCAAGTCGCGCTCATCGACCCAGATAGCGCCCGATTCCGGTGGGTAGAGGCCCACGAGGCACTTCATCAGCACCGACTTTCCTGATGCCGCTGGCCCGATGATCACGGACTTCTTGCCTGCGGGTACATCGAAACTGACATCGCGAAGCACGTGATTGCTTCCGAAGCTCTTGTTGAGGTCCGAAATGCGGACCTTTATGGGGGCTCGGTCGCGCATTCGACTCGTTCCTGACCGCCAGGACTGCACGATGAAAACGGAAGCCTGAAATGTCGGCTCGTGGCTTGGTGAACCGAACCGGAGTTTATAGCAGGCGTCGATGCCGACGACGATTGCAAATGGCGACCGGCCAGCGTCTGGACCGGCCGCCATTTCCCAGTCGCACCAAGACTTCAAGACCGAAGGTAAGGACGGTCTGATCGTCCTCAACGACCGTGCGCCCGTCAGTCGAGCCGTATCCGGAACACGTAAGGAGATCCGGCGCCACCCGCGATCACGAGGTTGTCGCCGGGCTCCAGCGGTGTCGAGTCGGTGCGGAAGAAATCACCGCCCAGGATCTCCCCGTTCACCTCGGTCCCGAACTCGCTGCCGAAATCGCGCACGATGATCGCGCCATCCTGCTCCATGAGCGCGAAATGCACCGGGGACAAGCGGTATGGCGTCTGGTCGCGCAGTGTGAAATCGATCCGGATCGGCGGCCGCGTCTCGCCCTCGTCGGGAAGGCGGCCGACGAAGAACGGCAGCGCATCGAGTGTATAGCCGTCGGCGGGCAGAAGCGCTGTCAGCCGGTCCGAGTCGGCGAAAACCGTCAGACGCGCGGCCGGGCGCACCTCGCTCGCGCTCGGCGCCGGGGCCTCGACGGTCCCGGCCCGACGGGAATCGGCCTCCGCCAGCGCATCATCGACGCTCCGCAAACGCGCGCTCAAGCGCACCATCAGGGCGAACGCGGTGTCCCTGTCCTCGGCAATCCGGTGCAGAAAATCCTCCTTGCCGACGAGATCGACGATGACGGCGCCGATTGCGCGGACGGTGGCGCTGCGCGGCCGGCCCTCGAGGACGCCCATCTCCCCCACATACTCTCCGGGTCCGATCCGGCCAAGGACGACCGCCTGGTCGCCGCGCTCCTTCACCACCTCCACGTCGCCGGACACGATCCTGCCCACGACGTCGCTGGGCTCGTCCTGGCGGAACAGCACCTCACCAGGACGATACTTGCGCTCGGCCATTGGCTCCCCCTTAGCCTCTCTCCGGCCGCCACCGGTGGCCCGTCATCTTAGGGGAGATCTACGTCGGATTCACTCGGTCACCGCGCCGGCGATCCTGGCCCACCGGTCGAGACCGCTCGCCACCGGAGAAATCCGCTATAATGAATAATTGCAAGAACCGACCCACGGACCGCAAGCTGTGGTGACTAGGGCTCACGTGCTCGATTGGTATGCGGATCGCGATAGGCGAAGGAGTCCGGCGGATTACGCGCCGGAAGGGAAACCGAGATGAACCGACATCCGTCATGCTTCCTCGGCGGTC
>JBHICL010000766.1:0-1648 GCA_046759605.1 Alphaproteobacteria bacterium
GCGAGCCGGCGCCGGACACCGTGGTCGTGCGGGTGAGGACCAGCCAGTCGCGGATCGAGATCGCCACCGCCGCCCGCGCCCGTTTTACCCGCGACGGCGTGCCTGAGCCGGTCGCGCGCGCGTACCTCGAGCTGGGCGGCTTCGTCGCACACGATCTCACTTTCGACGCCGCGGCGGGCGAGACGGCCCAGGTGGAGAAGGTCGCCGCGATCTACACATCGCGCGACCTCGCAATTTCGGAATGTGCCGCGGAGGCCGCCCGCGCCGTGGCGGACGCGGGCGCGTTCGACGAGCTCGAGACCTCCCACGAGCGCGCCTGGGGCGGTTTCTGGCGGCGT
This sequence comes from Alphaproteobacteria bacterium, assembly GCA_046759605.1. Taxonomy (GTDB): domain Bacteria; phylum Pseudomonadota; class Alphaproteobacteria; order UBA6615; family UBA6615; genus JBHICL01. The sequence continues at coordinate 339 of JBHICL010000766.1, forward strand.
GCCGACATCGTCCTCGTGGCCGATGACATGGATCAGGCGGCGCTCAGGCTGAACATATTTCACATAGCGCAGTGCATCTCCCTCTACTCCATCGAGCGCGACGCCGGCGTGCCCGCGCGCGGCCTGCACGGCGAGGCCTACCGCGGCCATGTCTTCTGGGACGAGCTGTTCATCTTCCCGCCGGTGACCGGGAAGCTGCCCGCGATCACGCGGGGGTTGCTCATGTATCGTTATCACCGCCTGGGCGCGGCGCGCCGGCTCGCCTCGGCGGCAGGGTTTCGCGGCGCGCTCTACCCGTGGCAGAGCGGCAGCAGCGGCGACGAGGAGAGCCCGCGCCTGCACCTCAACCCGCGCTCGGGACGGTGGCTCCCCGACCACACCCATCTCCAGCGCCACGTAAACCTGGCCATCGCCTATAACGTCTGGCGCTATTACCTGTCGACGCGGGACCGGACCTTTCTCCATCTCTACGGCGCCGAGATGATGTTGGAGATCAGCCGCCTTTTCGACAGTCTGGCGACTTTCAACGAGGAAACCGGACGCTACGAGATCAAAGGCGTGATGGGGCCGGACGAGTACCACGATGCCTACCCGGACCGCGAAGAGCCGGGTCTCGATAACAACGCTTATACGAACGTGATGACGGTCTGGCTGCTCAGGCAGAGCTTGAGGATGCTCGACGAGGTGCCCCCTGAGCTGCGTTCCGACCTCGTCGAAAGGCTGGCGCTGGGCGAGGAAGAGCAGGCGCGCTGGGCCGACATTGCCCAGCGAATGACAGTGCCGTTCCACGACGACGGCATCATCAGCCAGTTCGAAGGCTACGAGAAGCTGGAGGAGTTCGACTGGGCGGGCTACCGGGAGAAGTACGGCGACATCCACCGGCTCGACCGCATCCTCGAGGCGGAGGGCGACACGCCCAACCGCTACAAGCTCTCCAAGCAGGCGGACGTATGCATGCTGTTCTACCTGCTGCCTCTGGATCGGCTGATCGAGGTGATCGAGGGGCTCGGGTATCGGTTCAGCGAAGAGCTGGCGCGGCGCAACATCGAGTACTACCTCGCGCGCACCTCGCACGGTTCGACGCTATCGAGCGTCGTGCACGCGTCGGTGCTCGCGCGGATCGACCCGGAGGGGGCCTGGCCCCATTTCCGCCAGGCGCTCACGGCCGACCAGCAGGAGGCCGGAACAACGAAGGAGGGTATCCATTTGGGCGCCATGGCGGGCGCGGTCGATATCATCGAAAGCAGCTATGCGGGCATCGAACGTATCAATGAACACCTGCACGTACGCCCGCGCCTGCCAAAGCGAAT
>JBHICL010000767.1:0-1647 GCA_046759605.1 Alphaproteobacteria bacterium
GGCATTGCCACTGCTCGACACGGTGGTGCGTAACGCCGCGCGGTCCATCGGACGCATAGCTAGATCCTGTTGATTGAGCGCCAAATCGCCTTGGATTTTGGCAGCGGAATCGGATTTCGGCAATTGCCCGATGGGTTGGAGGGCATCGTAGGTCCTGTTTTTTGCCGGTGATGTGCGCTGGGTCAGCGATTTTGGATCCCTGTTTTTCGGCTGCGAGGCCTCCTTTAGCGCTGTGGTGCGCGCGAGGAATCCGGGGTTGAAGTGCTCTCGCCGACCGAAGAACGACCCTTTGGGAGCGGGCTTGAGAAGGGGGCCGGTTTCGGGCAGTTGGTGGGCGCCGCTTGGGGCCGTTGGGGAGGTTGCGTTGGCATGTGCGCGGAGAGTCTCCGGGCTCGGCGCAACCGGTGATGGCGCGGAGTTGGCGTGTGATTCCAGAGATCGTTGGCGCAGGCCGGGGGCGTGGTTCTTGCGGCAGGTGTTTGGCGAGGTCCTTGCGTGTGACTCAAGTCGCCGCCGATTCACCCGTCGATTGCTGCGGTAGTCGCGTCCACTCGATGTCCAAGGTGCAGATCAAAGCGCCGCTATGGTGAAGCTGATTGCGATCCCTTGGCAGAAGGCGAGGGGCGAGAGATGAGCAAGCGGCGGTGAGCCGGCAGCCCCGGAAACGTCCGAGGGGCGGGCTGGGCTCTTGACGACACAGGGTGGGATCTTGCCGTTAAAGGCCGCCGCTTGGCCCACGACCGGCCGGTGCCGGTTAGTCGTTCGAGTCGGTCTTCTTGTCTTTCATGCGATAGCTGTCTCCTCGGATCACGATCGCCTCCCCGTGATGCATCAGCCGATCGATCAGTGCGGTGGCCAGGGTATTGTCCACGTCGAAGATGGCGCCCCAGTCTTTGAAGGGTCGGTTCGTGCTGATGACGATGGACCCGGCTTCATAGCGGGTGGCCACGACCTGGAACATGAGGTCCGCAGCGCGTTTGTCGATGGGCAGATAGCCCAGCTCATCGAGGAGGAGAAGTTCGGGTTTGGTATAGGTTCGCAGCACCTTACTTAGGGTGCCGTTGATGTGGGCGGTGGTCAGGGCATTGATCATGTCAACGACGCGTGTGAAGCGTACCGAGATACCCTTCTGACACGCTGCGTATCCCAATGCGGTGAGAAGATGCGTTTTGCCCGTGCCGCTCGGGCCGATGAAGACCGCGCAACCATGGCGGGCGACGAAGTCGCAATCGAAGAAGCGCAGGATGGTCTGCTTGGGGATACGTTTGGGGAAGGTGAAGTCGTATTCATCGAGCGTCTTAATCTTAGGCAAGCGGGCGCGCTGGATGCGCCGCGGCAATGCCCGCTCGCCGCGTGCCGTGGCCTCCGCCGCGATGAGCGTGCTGAGCACCTGCAGCGGTGTGGATCCCTTGCGGGCCGCTTCGTCCAGGACTTCCTTGTAGCTCTCTGCGATACGGAACAACTTCAGGTCGGCAAGATCCTGCTCGAGCGTTGGGCGGACGTTTTGATCACGGCGGGTCATCCAGGTCTCCTTCCGATGGGTCAAACAGTTGGTCGTAACGGCCGGGGTCCGGCTCCTCGAGATCGATGTCCTCGATCAGGTCCTGACGCTGCGGGCGTGGTGGCAGCGGCGCGGGCAGCTGCCGG
>JBHICL010000768.1:0-1646 GCA_046759605.1 Alphaproteobacteria bacterium
CGCGAGGCGGTGGCGGCGGGGCTCGGCCTCGGCGTGGTCTCGGAAGCCGAGTTCACCCCCGACAGGAGGCTCAAGATGCTGCGCGTGAACGGCGCCCGGCTGACGATGACCGAGTACGTGGTGTGCCTCTCCGAGCGGCGCAAACTCAGAACCGTCAGAGCCTTTCTCGAGCTTGCCGGCGAGCTCGCCGCGGCTTGAGAGCGAGCCGGGCTTTGCGCCTCAGCGCTTGCGCCAGGCCTGGGTCCTGCGCGCGAGGCCGCGGGTTACAATTGCGTAGAGGATGCGGACCCCCGTCGAGGTGTAGACGATCATCATCGCCATGGCGGCGGCGGGAGCGATGTCGCCCTGGTCATCCATGTTGAGCACCGCCACCGAGGCAAGGTGAGTCTCGGGCCCCCAGAGGAAGACGACCGCGGAGACCGTGGTCATGGCGTTGACGAAGAGATAGATGCTGATGTCCAGGATGGCGGGCAGGCAAACGGGGAACGTGACTCGCGAGAACGTTTTGTAAAAGGGCACCTTGAGCGAGGCCGAGACGGCCTCGAACTCGGCATCGACCTGCTTCAAGGCCGTAAGCGCCGTCAAGTGGGGCACCGTGTAATAGTGCACGATGGTGCAGATCACGAGGATCGCCATCGTGTGGTAGAGGAAGGTCAACGGATTGCCGGGGTCGTTGAAGAAGAAAATGTAGGCGAGCCCGAGCACCATGCCGGGCACGGCAAGCGGCATGATGGCGAGGAATTGAAGGACCGAACGGGGCCGGGCGTAGCGCCGCGACTTCTCGACCAAGTAGGCGCCCGTGAAGACGATCAACGTCCCGAAGAAAGCAGTGAGCGTCGCCATTACGATGCTGTTCCAGTACGAATCCCAGCCGCCGCCGTCCATGAGATCGAACCGGTAGTTGTCGAGCGCGAAGCTGAGGTTGTAGGGCCAGAACTTGATGAACGAGGCGTACGCCGATACGCCCAGGATGCCCACGAGGACGAAGGCGATGACCAGGCAGTAGGCGAACATGATGAGGTCGAAGCGCCGGTTGGGCTTCGGCTCGAGCGGCACCGACCGCGCCGAGATCTGCGCCACTTGCCGGCGCTGAACCAGGCGGTCGGCGATGAACGTGAGCACCACCGGGAACAGGAGGACGACGCTGACGACCGCTCCCATCTGGAAGTTCCACTGCCCGACGACCTGCTTGTAGATGTCGACCGAGAGCACGTTGTACCAGCCGCCGATCACCTTGGGCGCGCCGAAGTCCGTGATCGCGTAGGTGAAAGCGACGAAACAGGCGCTCATCACGCCATACTTGGCCGCCGGGAGCGTCACCGTGAAGAAGGTGCGCAGCTTGCTCGTCCCGAGCGCGACGGCGGCGTCGTACAGCCGCGCGTCGGCCATCGCAAGCGCCGTCGTCAGGATGATGACGGCGTGAGGAAAGATCCAGAACGCCAACGCGACCACGATGCCGATCGGCCCGTAAATGGATTCACCCATCAGCAGACCCTTGATCATCCCCTGGTTGCCGAAGAGGTAAACGAGCGAGATCGCGGGCAAGAGCGAAGGGGCCAGGATGGGGATGAGCGCGATGCCGCGGAACAGTCCCTTGAACGGCATGCAACTGCGGGTGAGCGCGTAGGCGTAAATGGAGGCGAGCG
>JBHICL010000769.1:0-1641 GCA_046759605.1 Alphaproteobacteria bacterium
GCGACCCGCGCCCGACGGTCAGCAACGCGACCAACGCGCTCGCCAGCGCCAGCCCCGCGGCGATGAGCATGGCCAGACGGAAACCGGAGACGAAAGCGTCCGCGACGGCCTGCTCGAGCGCCGCTTGCAGCTGCGCGCCGAGACCGCCGGGGATCTCCGCCCCGGCCAGCTTGATCCTTTCCTGATCCAGCATCTGCCGGGCCCCGGCGGGAAGCTCCAGGGTCGCCAGCCGGCCGTCGAGGGCGCCGTTGAACGCGCCGAGCACGAAAACGCCCATCACCGCGATCGCGAGCAGCCCTGCAATCCGGGCTACGGCATTGTTGATTCCCGACGCGACTCCGGCGCGCCGCACGTCCACCGCCGCCAGCACCACGGTCGTGAGCGGCGCCACACTGATCGCCATGCCGACGCCGAGGACCGCGACCGCCGGGAAAAAGGTTGTCCAGTAACCGCCGCCGACGGAGGGGACGGCGAACAGGGCATAGCCCGCCGCGGCGACGGTCGGGCCGATGACCAGGGGGAGCCTTCCTCCGTAGCGATCCACCAGGCCCCCGGACCAGCGCGAGAGCACGAACATGATCAGAACGAACGGGAGGAATGCGGCGCCGGCGGCCGTCGCCGAGTAGCCCTGCACCTGAATGAGGTTGAACGGAAAATAGAAGAGGCCGCCGCTGAGCGCCGCGTACAGAAGCAGTGTCACGAAATTGGCGCCGCTGAAGGCCCGCGACCGGAACAGGCCGAGCGGCACCATGGGGGCCCGGACTCGGGCCTCGACGAGGAGAAATGCGATCATGACCACCGCGCCAACGGCCAGCGGGCCCAGCGCGGACGCCTGTTCGAAACCCGCGATTCCCGCCTCGATCAGGCCGAAGACGATGGCTCCCAGGCCGACCGTCGCCAGCAGCGCGCCCGGCCAGTCCAGCGCGGCCGCCTCGGTTTCTTCACGGCTTTCCGGCACCCGCCGATACAGAATCCAGATCACGATCGCGGCCGGCGGGACGTTGATGAAGAAGATCCAGCGCCATGAGACGTTGTCGACCAGCCAGCCCCCGAGCACCGGCCCCAGCGCCATGGTCAACGCCGTGAATCCCGACCATGTGCCGATCGCCCGGGCGCGCTGGCCCTCGCCGAACGTGGCACTGATGATCGCCAGGCTGCCCGGCACCAGCAGCGCGCCGCCCACCCCCTGAACCGCGCGTGCGATAATGAGCTGACTCGAATCCGGCGCCAGCCCGCACCACGCGGAAGCCGCCGCGAAAAGCGCCACGCCGCCGGCGTATATGCGCCGATGCCCGAAATGGTCGCCCAGCATTCCGCCCACCAGAATGAGGGCGCCGAGGAACAGCAGGTACGACTCCACGATCCACAGAAGCTCGGGGGCCGTCGCATGGAAATCCGCCTGCAGGACCGGAAGCGCCACGTTGACGACGGTGCCGTCGATGAAGGCCATGCTCGATCCGATGATCGTCGCGGCAAGCACCCAGCGCCCGAGGAGCCTCGCGCAGGGCGGGACGTCCGGCACCGACCGGATGACGGCGTCGTCGCACGGAGGGCGACAGATGTGAGACATCCCGCGTCTCTCTCAGCGCGGCCTTCCTTGGCAACCCGCTAGAGCGGCTCGAGCTCGCCCAGCATGGTGGG
>JBHICL010000770.1:0-1641 GCA_046759605.1 Alphaproteobacteria bacterium
GAGTGCGAGCTTCTCGAGCTCGCGGCGCACCAACTCGCGGTCGCCGCCCAGATTCGCGGCGAGATACGCCACGGCTTGGGAGTCCGCGGTCACGCTGGCGTCACCGAGATACTGACCGATCAGACGTCGCAGGGAGCGTTCATCGTCGGGATAGCATGGCAATGCGGCAGCGCGCCGCGCGCGTTCGAACAGCTGCCGCAGGCGCGAGCGCGGTGGGAGGTCGCCCGAGCCGACAAGCACGAGACTATCCACTACGGCGTCCGTGAGGAAGTCGCTGAACGTGTCGGCCAGTTCGTCCCCCGTCTCGTCGATTACGACAACCCTCCGGCCACCGGTCAAGGGCAGGGCCGCTGCTTCATCGTAGAGGCATCGCGGATCCTCGATGACCCTCGACGCCGCAAGGCGAGCGAGGCGGAACGGATCCTCGGGATCCCCGGCGGTCGACTTCAGCAGCTGTGCCAGGCGCTCGCGGACCAGCCCACGGTCCGGGCCAAAAACCAGGACCGCCGACACATCCGGCCCGGGGTCGCGCAGGAACGACTCGATCTTGTTGGGGTAGATTCTCAACGCCTCTCTATCCGCGGCCTTCCCAGATCAGCGAGAGGTATCCGTGTCCGATAGGAACAGCGCCAGCCGCGCGGTAATCTCCTCCGCCAGGTCGCGCGCGCCCCGGCGCCGGGCATCGGCTTCCGCCGAAACCGTGGCGAACTCGAAGCTTGAAATATCGTAACTGTTCACGGATCTCAACGTTCCGGCCAGCAACGTCTCCGACGACTCGAAGTCGGCCAGGAAGAAATCCGCGGACAGGATCAAATTGGCACGGGTCGCCGTGTCGTCTTTCCTGATCGCCAGGTTCTCGGTCGCCTCGGAGAGACTCACGACCAGACGGAAGCGTGGTTCGGTCGGCCGACCCCGCGCGTTGACACGGTCGAGGAGCTCGTTGTGAAGCAGCTGGCCCGTCCGGTCCGGGATGAGATCGATCCTGACCAGCGCCAGCTCGTCCGTGACGCTCGTGCCCTGGCGCTCGGCGTACAGGGGTTTGAAGCCGCAACCGGCAAGCACGATGGCCGCCACAGCGGTCAGGGTTGATGCCCTAGACGACAAAATTCACCAGCCGGTTCGGAACGAATACGGTCCTGCGCACGTCGCGGCCAGCTATCGCGGCGGCCACAGTGGGATGTGATTTCGCTGCATCGATCGCGTTCTGCTCGCCGGTGCCGACGGGTGCGACGATGGTGGCTCGCAACTTCCCGTTGACCTGGACGGCATAGGTGACCTCTTCCTCCACCAGCAACAAAGGATCGGCCTCGGGCCAGGCGGTGTCGACGAGCAGCACGCGATGGCCGAGCCTCTCCCACAGCTCCTCCGCGAGATGAGGCATCATCGGCGCCAGCAGTCTGATGAGGGACTCGAGCGCCTCTCGCACCACCCAGCGGTCGCCGGGGCGGTCGTCCCAGACAGGAGATGCGCCAACGAAAGCGGCTATCGCGTTCGTGAGCTCATAAAGTCGAGCGACGGCCCGATTCATGTGGAGACGCTCGATGTCGCTCGTGAACTTGTCGATGGTCCTGTGTGTGACGGCGCGTAGTGCGGTCGCCGATTCTCCCATGGGATCCGGCCGCGGGGCGCCGGGCGGCGGCA
>JBHICL010000771.1:0-1639 GCA_046759605.1 Alphaproteobacteria bacterium
CATCCAGTCCGGTTGAGTTTGCCGTCGGTTTCTGATGCAATCACTTTGCGAATGCGGCTTTTTGGGAACATTTCGTTGAGAAGTCTCCTGTGGAGCGGCCTGTTGTCGTTGGTCCCGTTGGCGGGTGTCTCGGCTGACCTGATCGTGGTCGCCAACGAACACGCGGGAACGCTCTCGATTGTCGACCACGAAACTGGTGGCGCGACCCGCACGCTCAAGCTCGGAGGTGACCCACACAATCTGGCGGCGACCACCGATGGGCGACGGGTCGTGGTCACCCATCCATCCGCCGGAATGGTCAGTGTGGTGGACCCGCGACTGGCGAAGGTGTTGAAGCGTCTGGTTGTTCCGGGCGGCCCTCACGGAGTGGCAGTCGGTCGAGACGACCGATGGGCCTTTGTGGGCGCCGAAAGGGACCGGAAATTGTACCGTTTGGATCTCGGTCAACTGAAACTGACGGGGGCGTTTGACCTTGAGCCGGCCCCGCACAACCTGATTGTCGCAGGAACCGGCCAAGCGTGGGTCACGGCCCAAGGGGGACGGTCCCTATGGTTGGTGGACCTTGAGAACGGCGGATTGATTCATCGCCTCGAGACGTCGGCCGCGCCTCACGACCTCGCCTTCTCGCGTCGAGAGAACGCCCTCTGGGTGGCGAACTGGGCAAGTGAGGACGTGTACCTTGTCCACGGCCAACCGCCCCAACTGGCGACCGTTAAGATTACAGGCCGGCAGCCGCATCATGCGGCCCTCACGCCGGATGAGAGGGAGGTGTGGATTACCAATCACGGATCCGAGGACATCAGCGTCATCGACACAGCTACACGACGTGAACTGACACGCATCGCCGTAGGGGATGCTCCGCATCACGTGGCCTTCTCGCATGATGGTCGCTGGGCATACGTCGCCAACAGTGGGTCAAACGATATATCGATCGTTGACGTCGCGGCCAGACGCGAGGTTGGTCGGTTGCCGGTGGGCGCACATCCGCATGGGGTCGTCGCGATCCCGGCGAGGCGTTGAAACTTCGATGTCTGCAATGACACGCAAAATGGTCCGTCGCCCAGGCGTCGTCGTGAGCGTTGGTCACCTACCGAAAAGAACCGTTTGCCGCATGGACGAGGGCGATGTGAGCCATTCGCGGATACGTTAAGGGGCGAAGGGCCGATCTTGGCGCGGTCTTCCCTACACCCGAGATGAGCACGAGGCGACGGCCCGTCGGGATCGACGGGAACCAGCCGTTGGTACCAGGAGCCTACAACATCTCGAGCTGCTCTCCTTCCCTCGGCGGCGGGCGGAAGCGGCTGGTATCGAGCGCCCAATCGTTCCTGTTCAGCCCCAGCCGCTTGCAGGCAAGCGCGAAGCGTTTGGCCAGCAGCTCCGCATACTTTCCGGTGCCCCGCATGCGCGTGGCAAAAGAGGAATCGTAAAGCTTGCCCTCGCGCGTCTCGCGCACCAGGGAAAGCACGCGGCGGGCCTTCAGCGGATAGTGGACCTCGAGCCACTCGGCAAAAAGGTCCTTGATCTCGTGGGGCATGCGCAAGAGCACATAGCCCGCCGTTTGCGCGCCGCACCCGGCGGTGGCGGCGAGGATGTTTTCGAGCTCCGTGTCGTTGAGCCCCGGGATCATGGGGGCGGCCAT
>JBHICL010000772.1:0-1634 GCA_046759605.1 Alphaproteobacteria bacterium
AGTGCTGGTGAGCATCGGAACTACAACAGGCCTTTCTCAGGCCTCCCGCGCGGGCGATCCGGCCCCGCTCCCGGCGGAAGGAGACAAGTTGCCTCAAATGCCGGTGACCGCTTCCTTGAAGCGTTTGACCGCGTCGATGTGGTCGGCGAGGGAGGACATCCCCGCATTCATGGTGTTTACCGAGATATGGGTCGCGCCGAACTCGCGCCAGCGCGAAACCTCGTCGGCCCAGCTCTCGGGGGACTTGCCGCCAATGTTCACCCAGCTCTCGATGCCGATGCTGCCAGGCTGCCGGCCCGCTTCGCGCGCGTACGCGTGCAGTTGCTCGATCTTGCCGCGACCTTTGTCGTCGGGCGCGAAAAGCGGGAACCAGCCATCGCCGAGGCGCGCCACGCGCCTCAGGGCCGCGTCGGCATGCCCCCCGAACCAAATCGGGATCGGCTTTTGGACGGGAAGAGGGTTGAGCCCTGCATCGGCGATCTTGTGCCATTTCCCGTCGAAGGTGACGAGGTCTTTCGTCCACAACAGACGCATCACCGCGACCTGTTCCTCCAACCGGCGACCCCGATCATGGAAGTTCATCCCGAGCGCTTCGTACTCGACGTGGTTCCAGCCGTTGGCGATGCCTAAGCGAAGCCTGCCACCACTCAGGATGTCCACCGCCGCCGCTTGCTTCGCCACCAGCGCGGTCTGTCTTTGCGGAAGAATGATGATGGCGGTGACGAGCTCGAGCTTCTGCGTGACCGCCGCCAAGTAGCCGTAGAGGACGAACGGCTCGTGGAACATATCGGTGTGTTTATACGGTCCGTTGAGCTTATGGGTCGCCGCGTTCGCGCCCAGCACATGATCGTAGGCCAGCAGGTGATCGTAGCCGAGCGATTCGGCGGCTTGAGCATAGTCGCGGACGGCGGCGGGATCGGTGCCTATCTCGGTCTGCGGGAATACAACTCCGAGGCGCATCGCCATTCTCCTCGCGGGCATTATCGCAATCCAGGTCGTTTCGCCGACGTGTATCACAAACCGACAGCCGCCGTCATCGAAGGGAAACGACCTGCAGTGCCGGCCGACCACCCGGCCTTGACTACTCTTGACTGAAGATCTTGCTCAGGATCTTCCAGGTGCCGTCGATTTTGAGCAGGTGAAAGTGATCAATGAAGTTCTTGCCGTGCCAGTGATCCGAGTGGAACACGACGCTTGCCGCACGTTCATCGGAAATCGTTATATTGACGATGCGCATATCCAGATCGGTTGCCGGTCCGTTGCGGTCCACATAGTCGTAGAGCGCCTGGATCGGGCCTGAGAAGGCACCGTCCTCCGCGGGGCCGGACATCTGGGCGTTCTCATGGAATACCGGTTTCATGATCGACGAATCAGCGGTTCGACCACCTTCTATGTACCTGCCAATCGCCTCTTCGATGGCCTTCTCCGCTGCTGCCGGAAGCTCCTGCGCCTTCGAATCCGCCTGAGTAGGCTCGAGAGATTGGACACGTGCCATCGAAGTCCTCCTTCGGACGTCCCTCGTCCGTATTGGGTGAATAGGAAGTGAATAGGAATTCGCTTTTTGAAGGTAGCTAGCCTATCGAGGCCGGCGGAACTTGTCAAGCACTTTGAGACACCCGCCTGAACGCATTTAT
>JBHICL010000773.1:0-1633 GCA_046759605.1 Alphaproteobacteria bacterium
GGGCGCCTGGACGGGGCGTGGGAGGCCCTCGGTGAGGCGCGGCAGCTCGAGGAGGCCAACGGCGAGCACTTCTGGGCCGCCGAACTGCGCCGGCTCGAGGGCCGGCTTCTCCTCGCCACCTCGCCTGGGAAAACCGTGGAGGCCGGAGAGCAGTTCCGCGCCGCGGTCCGACTGGCGGAGGAACAGGGCGCCCGCACCCTCGCCGATCGGGCGAGCGAAGAGCTCAAGCGCCTCGCCGGGGCCGAAGTCTCGACCCCTGCTTGAGCCGGGACGAAGAGCGGCCACGAAGAGACGTCCGGCTCTCACGCCGCCGGTTCCACCTTGTCGGGGCAGTGGCCGCGTTCCAGCTGGATCGTCGCGTGGGAGATCCCGAAAAGCTCTTCCAGGCTCCCGTGCAGCGCGGCCAGGGCCCCATCGTGGTCCGCCTCGTCGCCCAAAACGGCATGTAGCGTCAGGACGGGCCGTCCACCGGTCAGCGACCAGATATGGACATGATGTATGTCGGTAATCTGCGGGACCGCGGATTTCAGCCGGTCACGAAGCTCCGCGGGATCGACGTTCTCGGGCGTGCCTTCGAGCAGGATATGGCCGGACTTGCGGACCACGGGGTAAGCGGCCGCCACGATCAACAACGCAACGAAAACGGACAATATAGGGTCGATCGGTGTCCACCCGGTCAGCAATATCACCACCGCTGCAACAAGCACCGCCAGGGATCCGAGGAGGTCCCCCAGGACGTGAAGCGCCGCACCCCTCAAGTTCAGGTTCCTGCGGTCCCCGTGGCGCAGTATCGCGAAGGCAGCCACGTTCACGAGCAGGCCGAGCGATGCCACAGCCAGCATGGGGCCCGCCAGGATCTCGACCGGATCGGCCAGCCGGCGGGCGGCTTCGACGACGATCCAGGCGGCGATGGCGACGAGCGCCAGGCCGTTCACGAACGCGGCCAGAACCTGAAAGCGGTGATATCCGTACGAACGCCGGATGTCGGCCTCTTTGTGGGAGAGACGGATTGCGAACCAGGCGAGGGCCAGCGCCGCGAAATCGGTCAGCATGTGGCCCGCGTCCGAGAGGAGCGCCAGGGAACCGGACAGAACGCCGCCCACGACCTCAACGGCCATGAAGCAGCCGATCAGCACCGTCGCCCAAAGCACCCGCCGCTCGTCGCCGGTATGGTCGTGGTCGTGCCGGTCCATGCTCGGATCCTTGGCCGCTAACCTGTGGGCGCCGGTATGACGGCGACGCTCTGGACGCCGTCACTATCGGTGAGGAAGACCCTGATTCGCCACTCCTCCGGGGCCCGCCGATAGGCGTCCGCATCATCCAGCCGGATGCGGGCGCGGGTCCGGCGCGCACTCGTGGGACGGCTCGGGCGCGTGGCCAACGGGAAACTGAGCCCCACACCGACGTTGCCGCCACCGCCGCTGCCGATCACGCCGCCTACGCCGACGTCGACCCCCGACCCGGCCCGGCCGCTCCCCCGGCCTTCCTCGTGGACGAGCTCGAACGCCGGGATGCTCCGGCCCTCGAGGTCGGCGAGCTCGATCCCCTCGACCCTGTAGAATCCCCGCGAATCGTCGATGTCCACCGTAACGATGTCGGCGGCGAGCGAGGTGCGCCAATCGAGGCTGGGCCG
>JBHICL010000774.1:0-1630 GCA_046759605.1 Alphaproteobacteria bacterium
ACGCCCAGCGCCACGAGTACCAGGAGCGCACCTGAGCACTTCGGGATCACTTACCCGGTCTGGCATATTGAGTTTGCCTCGAGGCTGACTACGAATTTTCTTAACCGAGATTCCCCAGCTGACTCCTCCCGGTTACCGACGACGGTAGCACAAAGGGCGCTCGACGGGCCGTATCTTCGTCAATGTGCCCACCTGGGTCATTAGCTTTGAGTGTGTGCCGAAACACGCTGGAGTTGCCCCCTAAGAACCGGTCAGTCCGTAGTTGTTGCGGTTTCGCGAATGAACTCGCGGGGTGAACGGTATCCCAAAGCGCTGTGGGGGTGAACCTCGTTATAGTGTCGGAACCAGTGCGGGAGCTGGGCAAGCACGGTTGCGGCGTCTGGCGTTGGCGAGACTGCAACGTAATCCCGTTGAATGTCTTTACAAAGCTCTCTGCCATGCCGTTGGATTGCGGGCTCTGCACCGGCGTCGTGATCGCTTTCAAGCCAAGACCTGCGGCGAACCTGCGTGTGTCGCCGGCGATGTAGGGCGAGCCATTGTCTGAGAGCCACTCGATCTCGACAGGTGTCTTGTCCACCGGCCCGAACCGGGCTTCGACGCTCTCCACCATCAGGTTGCGTACGTCGTCACCCTTGATGCCGCCGGTGGTTGCGACCCAGCGGATTGCCTCGCGGTCACAGCAGTCGAGCGTGAAGGCCACGCGGACACGCTCGCGGTTGTCACAGCTGATCTCAAAGCCATCCGAGCACCAGCGCCTGTTTCGGTCCGCCACAGCGATCACGCCATCATGGCGGCGCTCCTCGCCCGCAGTTGTGTGGAGTTGAAGAAGTAAGTCATGGGCCTTCATGATCCGATGAAAGCGCTTGTGATTGGGCGGCTGTTCGCCCCGGGCTTTGTATTGGCGGCGTACGACGGCACAGATGCGCCGATACCCATAAGTCGGGTGCTCTTTGATGGCGTCCCGGATTTGGCTGAGAAGCGGTTCATCCGGCAGAGGTTTGCGCCCTCGTTTCTTCTTCGGCGCATCCTTCACGCGCTCGCGGATGTTGGAACGCGCCACGCCCAGAGCCTCGCAGATCGCGCTCACCGGTCGTCCTCCCGGCCGGGCCAGGGCGTGCGCGAGATCAGTTTTTTTGCCCGCGCAACGTCCAGAGCCTCCTTGAGGATTTCGGTCTCCATCGTCTTGCGCCCAAGAAGACGCTCCAGTTCGGCGATCCGGCGCAGCGCTGCCTTGTGCGCGGATGCGGCAACGACAGGTTCGCCAGTGCCAACGGCTTCCAGGGCGCCCTCAGCAGCGAGCCTGCGCCAGGTGAACAATTGGTTCGGCGCGATGCCACGGCGGCGCGCAACCTCCGAAACGGAGATGCCAGGCTCATAAGTCTCCGCGACAATCGCGGCCTTTTGCTCAGGCGACCAGCGTCGGCGCCGCTGAACACCGGTGATCACCTCGATCCGATGCGGCGTGGTAGTCATAGACATAGGCGTATTCATACCTCTTAGCCCTGTCTACGAACTGGCCGGTCATTTCGGGGGCAAATTCAAGCTCACACTGGACCGTTACGCTCTGCGAAACGACATCACGAATTATGTCACTCTCGATCAGTCTGTTTGTTGACGATTTCGGACGATG
>JBHICL010000775.1:0-1619 GCA_046759605.1 Alphaproteobacteria bacterium
TGCTGGGGCCCTTTTTGGATGGAGGAATCGCCTCACTTGGGTTGGGAAACCCTCGTGCGGAAACTCAACCAACTTGGCCCGCCCTTGGCGGGCCTCTTTGTGTCTACGGGTTTGGCTCCGAGACGCGACATCCGGCCGTGGTCGATGAGAGTTAGCGAGCCGGGCTCCGGCTCGATGACCGACCGTTCCGTGTAGATCGGGTCTGCGGCGGCCTTCGGCCGGTTCGCGATCGAATCCTCGATGGTCGAGGCCGCGAACAGGGCGAACAGAAGAACGAGGAACAGGGCCCAGGCCGCAGCAATATCCCCGATTCCTGCCGGATCGCCATGCCGATCGGGTTCGTAGGACATCGACCACGCTCCCATTGCTGGCGGTTGCGCTCAATGCAGTCGCCAACGTGGCACGCGTGGCTAGACCGGTGCTGTGCGGTTTTGCACAGGTTGAACCAGGCCGGTGGCAGGGGGCTCAGAATCCGAGGACGTCGTGAACCATGCGGCTCAAGCGCTCGACGTCCTTGATGCGCAGCCGGCGGCCTCGCTGCTCGACGACGCCCGCCCGGGCGAGCTCGTTGAGCTCCCGGGTCACGGCTTCGCGCTGCGTGCTGACGCGGCTTGCGATGTCGGCGTGGGTGGGCGCGGGGCCGATCTCGGCCGTGTTGCCGCCGGTCATATGATCGAGGGCGAGACGAAGCAGCTCGGCGTGGATGCGGTTCTTGACCGCGAGCGCGCTGAACTCGAAGACCCGCTCGGTGAGCTCCCGCGCGTGCCGCGTCATTCGCCTGAGCAGAACGGCGCTGACCTCAGGGTGGTTTCTCAGGACCTCCCAGAACGCGTCCGCGGACAGGGAAGCGATCAGCGAGTCCTGGAGCGCGACCACGTTGCTCGAGCGGGGTTCGCCGTCGATCGCGGCGAACTCCCCAAAGGTGCCGCCGATCTCGATGTCGCGGAAGGTGACTTCCTTGCCGGACAGCGAGTAGCTGATGGCGCGGACCTTGCCTTGGACCACGAAATACACGTCCGTCGTCTCGTCCAGTTGTCCGAGAATCTGCTGGTGGGGGGCAAAGCGGCGCCAGGTGCAGCGCCGGGCCAGCGCATCCAGCTCGGCGGACGCCAAGCCCTCCAGCAGCCTGACGGCGCTCAGCGTTTCTTGCGTGTGTTGCACTCTCGGGCGTCAGCTAGGACCAACGACCTGCCGCGGCGGCCAAGCCTCGGGGCTGATGCAACCTAGGCGACTTACTTTTCCCGCTCGGCAAGCGCCTTCACCAGGTCGACGAACCGTCGCCGCGTCGCGTACGACCCGATCCGCGCGAAATAACCGGTGAGTATGGCGTGCTCGTCCCCGCGGCCGGACGCCGCGGGAACGTCCACATGCGGTTCCGCATTCACGAAGAAGTCTCGGGGCCGGGCGCCGAGCACCTGGCAGAGTTCCCACAGCCGGCTCGCCGAGATCCGATTGGCGCCACTCTCGTACTTCTGCAGCTGCTGGAAGCTTGTCCCGACGCGCTTCGCGAGCATGACCTGGGTCATCCCAGCAGCCTCACGCAGTTCTCTCAGCTTTTGACCAACGCTCACGTCCACCGGATGCGGCATAATGACCCCTCCTGGTGATCGAGCTTCGCC
>JBHICL010000776.1:0-1617 GCA_046759605.1 Alphaproteobacteria bacterium
GTCGAGGCGGTCTCGGGCGGCAACATTTACATCCTCTTGGCGATGACCGCCGCCTTGTGCCTGATCCTCGGACTCGGACTGCCGACGACGGCGAACTACCTCGTCGTCGCCACATTGCTGGCGGGCGTGGTGGTCGAGATCGGCACCGCCGCCGGTCTTGTCCTGCCGCTGATCGCGGTGCATCTCTACGTCTTCTATTTCGGGCTCATGGCCGACGTCACGCCGCCTGTGGGGCTGGCGGCCTTCGCGGCGTCGGCCATTTCGCGCGCCGATCCGATCAAGACCGGCATACAGGCCTTCACCTACGAGATCCGCACCGCGATCCTGCCGGTCGTGTTCATTTTCAACACCGAGCTTTTGTTGATCGGCGTCGAGAGCTTCTGGCACGGGCTGATGGTCTTCGTGGTCTCGCTGATCGCGATCCTTTCCTTCAGTTCCATCACCCAGCGCTGGATGATCGTCAAGCTCAAGCTCCACGAGATGGCCATGCTCGCCGTCGTCGTGGTGGCTCTGTTCCGGCCGGGCTTCATCATGGACCAGTTCTACCCGGCCTTTAAGTCCCTCGATCTGGACAGCTTCGTCGCCGGCGAGGTCGCGGCTGAGCCCGGTTACAGTATCCGGATTCACGTCGTGCGCTCGACCGACTACGGCGACCGCTTCAAACTGTACCGGATCGCGACGCCCGACATGGCGGCGGCCGGCCCGCAGGTGCTCTATGGGCTAAAGATCGAACGCGCCGAGGCCGGCCGCTACGCGGTCGCCGATTTGGCGCTTAATGGACTCGCCGAACAGGCCGGGCTCGAGGTCGGCGATGTCGTCACCGACGTGGACGTCGAGCAAGTGGGTCTGCCGCCCAAGCAGCTGGTCTACCCGTTCGGGTTGGCCCTGTTGGGGGCCGTCATCGGTTTGCAGTTGGCGCGCCGGCGCCGCGAGCAGGCGATTGCGGCTCCCGCGACCGGCACGGCCGAGTAGGGAGGAAAAGGGCATGTACAAGAACGTCCTTCTGACGGTCGATCTCACCGACGAGACCTCGTGGCGCAAAGCGCTGCCGGCGGCGGTCGAGTATTGCCGAGCCTTCGGGGCGACCCTGCACCTGCTGTCGGTCGTGCCGGATTTCGGTATGACCGTGGTCGCCCAGTTCTTCCCCCAGGAGTATGAAAAAGGGGCGATCGAGCAGGCCAAAACGGAACTCCAAAACCTTTCCGCAAGACACGTTCCGGCCGGCATCGAGGTGCAACACATCGTGGCCCACGGCACCATCTACCAGGAGATCCTCAACGCCGCCCGGAAGATCGAGGCCGACCTCATCGTCATGGCTTCCCACCGGCCGGCGCTCGAGGACTACCTTCTGGGACCGAACGCGGCGCGGGTGGTGCGCCACGCCGGCTGCTCGGTGCTGGTGGTCCGGGACTGAGGGGCCGCCTGGCAAAAAATCGGCGGGTGAGAAGGTCTCAAACCCTCCTCATCCGCCGTAAGTCTCCCAGGCCCTTTTCGGCCCAGGTTCATGGGAGGGAGTTACACGCTTATTTCACTCTCACTTCTTCCGGCATGAAGAACATGGAGTCGGTCTCCGCCGCGGTAATGTGACATTCGGCGCAGAACTGGACCTTGGCGGAG
>JBHICL010000777.1:0-1614 GCA_046759605.1 Alphaproteobacteria bacterium
GGGGATGTCCCAGAAGCTGTTGAAGTGAAGAGCTGAGGGGTGGCGGCTCCTTCACCCGTCCTGCTAGGGACGGGGAGCCACCATAGCCAAAGAAGGAGCCACCATGGCCAAGCATCGCATCATCAAGGACGACCGCCAAGCGCAGCAGCGCGGGGTGGTTACGGTTCAACTCCCCCTGCCCGTCGTGGGCGTGTACCTGGACGCCCGCAGCGCGTTCCACGAGCTCTGCATCGAGACCGGGCGCCAGGCGCTGCACGCGATGATGGAAGCGGATCGGGCGGCGCTGTGCGGTCCCAAGGGCAAGCACAACCCCGATCGGCAGGCGTCTCGAGCGGGGAGCGCGCCGAGCTGGGTGACGCTCGGCGGGCGTCAGATCGACATCCGCCGCCTGCGGGTACGGTCGAAGCAGGGCGAGGCATCGCTCCCGAGCTTCGCCTGGGCTGCGGACCGCGATCCGCTCGATGCCCACACGCTCGAGGCCGTGGCCGCCGGGGTCTCGACGCGCAAGTACGAGCGGACGCTTGCGCCTGTCCCGGTACAGGTCCGCGGCCGGAGCACGAAGCGGTCCTCCGTCTCGCGCCGCTTCGTGGCGCTCTCGACCCAGCAGATGCACGCGTTCCTGTCGCAGCCACTGGAGGACCTCAAGCTGCGGGTGGTGATGATCGATGGCAAAGCGTTCCGGGATCACTGTCTGCTGATCGCGCTGGGGATTGCCGCCGACGGGGAGAAGCACATCGTAGGCCTGCGCGAGGGGGGGACGGAGAACAGCCGCGTGGTCCGGGCGCTCCTCCAGGACCTGGTCGGTCGGGGCCTGAGGACCGACAGGCCGCTGCTGTTCGTGATCGATGGCGCGAAGGCGCTGCGCAAGGCGATCCGCGAGACCTTCTCGGAGGCCGGGGTCGTGCAGCGCTGCCAGTTCCACAAGCGGATGAACGTGCTGGGCCACCTGCCCGAGTCGCTGCGGCCGAGCGTCGACCGCGCGCTGCGAGACGCGTGGGAGGCGAAGACCGCCGAGCTCGCCCAGCGCCAGCTCGAGCGCCTCGCCCGCTCGCTCGAGCGCGAGCACCCCGGGGCCGCAGCCTCGATCCGTGAAGGACTCGAGGAGACGCTCACGCTCCAGAGCCTGGGCCTCTCCGGGGCGCTCTACCGCACGTTGCGCACGACCAACCCGATCGAGAACCTGAACGGGTCCGTGGCGTCGTACACGCGCAACGTCAAGCGCTGGCGCGGCGGCGGGATGATGCTGCGCTGGGTGAGCGCGGCTCTACTCGAGGCGAAGCGGGGGTTCCGCCGCGTCTGCGGCCACCGCGACCTCCCCCAGCTCATCCGCGCCCTCGACGCCCAGCACGACGAGCCCCACGGAGACTCGATGGTCGCCTAAACTCTCAACCCGGAGCCCGCTGCCCCTCCAAGTTCAACAGGAAGCGGGACATCGCCCGTTCCAATCGAGTTTTGGTAGCCTTCTGGCATCAAGCTTGGGTGTTTTAGCAGCCATCGGCGGCCTGTTGGCGGCAGCTGAGATACCCGGTCCGTTGGGCGGCATGAAGAGTCGATGAGCTCGGCGGTGTCCGTCCGCGCCTTCGAAGCGCACGAGTGGCAGACGTGTCGCGATCG
>JBHICL010000778.1:0-1612 GCA_046759605.1 Alphaproteobacteria bacterium
CGGTGCGGAATCGCCCAGACCAACGAGCCGGTCCCCTTCAGAGCGACATTGCGCACCTCGGTTTGCCAGTGGCGCGACGGGGCGATCACCCAGACGCTCTGCTCGCCGGGCTTCCCGTCCCAGCGGACCTCATCCCACTGGAGCTTATCCTCGCCGCGTCGTACCTCGGCATGCAGCCGGGGCGCCCCGAATGCCGTTGCCACAGGCGTGCGAGCAGCTTCGAGCGGAGGGTCGTAGAGTAGGACGCCGGCCGGCGCCTTACCCGCGTCGAGGACTTCGAGTAGCCGGGAATGCCCCTGCACTGGCCCCTCGCGGCGCGTTCCGGCAGCCCCGAGTAGCGCAAAGAACGCATCATCATAGAGGCTCGCAACCTGCAGGCGGTACTCGAGTGCCTCCGCCGGTGGCGACCACACGCCGCCAGCGAGCAACAGGGCGGCCAGGCTAAGCGAGAGCAGTCGGATTATCACCTTCTGTCCTCCTTCGTTGTGTTGACGGTGGTTTGAATCCATTTGCTCTCGTGAGGTGCAAGGCCGGTGCCAGCGTCTTTGCACGGGATTTCTAGGAGTTCGCGCGGGTCAGTCCACCGTTCTGCCCGATCTGCCGGACGTTGTACGGTCGTTTTGCCCGGCCGCCGCCGCTCCTCCGAGAGCGTGTCCCGTTCGACGGACGCGGGTTCGTCGTACAGGGAGGCTTTTGTTTATGCGCAGGGCAGGTTTGCCGTGCTAGGATAATGCTGTCGGCCGGAGTGTTAAACATGAAACGGCAGACGAAGCTAGAACCTGCCTCCCCCGACCGGAGCCGCGCAGAGGCGCTCACGGAGCAGCTCGTCGAACTAGATCATCTCTATCAGACAGCGCCTGTCGGCCTGTGCCTGATGGATCGCGATCTACGTTTCGTCCGCGTCAACGAGAAGCTCGCAGCGATCAATGGGAAGCCCGTCGTGGAACACATCGGTCGAACTCTTCGCGAAGTCATACCAGAAATCGCACAGAAGGTGGAACCCATCTACCGGCGCGTGATGGAAACCGGTGAGCCGGCGCTCGACTTCGAGGTCCAGGGTACGACGGGGAACTGGAACGGGACTGCGTTGGTAAGCTTTCACCCGCTAAAGTCTGATGACGGCACCGTACAAGGGGTGAGCACAGTCGTTCAAGATATCACCGAGCGCAAGCGGGCGGAAGCGGCGCTGCGGCGAACCGAAGAGCATCTCCGGCCGCTGCTGGAAACGACCAAGGTCATACCGTGGGAGGCGAGTGCCGAGACGTGGCAGTTCACGTATGTCGGTCCTCAGGCTGTCAAGCTTCTCGGCTATCCGGTCGACCAATGGTATGAGAAAGACTTCTGGATCTCCCACATTCACCCAGATGACCGGGAGCCCGCGATCGACTTCTGTCTCAAGGCCTCGAGCCGTTGCGAAGACTACGAATTTGAATACCGAATGGTGTCATCAGACGAGAGAATCCTTTGGCTTCATGACCTCGTCAGCGTAGAGTGTACAGATGGTGCGCCGAAAGTGCTTCGGGGTTTTATGATCGACATTACTGAACGGAAACGGACGGAGCAGGCGCTGTCGCAGAGCGAGGCGGCCCTTCGACACAGCCAGAAAGATCTG
>JBHICL010000779.1:0-1607 GCA_046759605.1 Alphaproteobacteria bacterium
ACCCGCCATTGGTGCCTGAATGATCGGTAGCTCGATTCCCAGGAGTCGTTGCAGTTTCATCGCCTGAACTCCATTTGCTTCTCATCTCATGGAAGCAGCTGCTTCCGCTTTCCCCTAGAAATAGTATCGCCAGTCGAAGGCAACCCGAAGGCCGAAATGAAAGATGGTGTCCAAATCGGGCTCTGCCGCTCCCGCCGGAGCAACGACCGACACGGAGGTCGGAACTTCGAAACCCGTGTAGAGTTGCACCAGCAAACCCGCAGTCTGGTCCTGTGAAAAGGTCCGGAACGGACGGTACTCGATTATCGGGAAATCGAAACTTATTGATTCAAGATCGATCAACGTGTCACCCGTACCGGGGACCGACGGTGGAATGATAAAGCGGTCGTCATCCCCAAAAAGGCCATAAAACGAGACGCCCACCTCGCGCCCCAGAACGAACTGGAAGCGCCCCAGGGGGGTCGCGATGCCTGACTGCCACGGAATGAGACCTCCGTTACTGGCCACCACGGCCATCTTGGTATACGTGTCGGGAGAGATCGCCAGGAGCGGCGACGCCAACACCAGGTCTCCGGGGATGAGCCAGAACGGCATGCGCAGGCGGGCCGTAACGGCGGATCGTGACGGGATCGCGGCGGTAATCCCGCCAAACTGGGTAACTTGCGGATCTTCAGTGATACTCATCGACGACGGCGAGTCCAGGCGGATTCCGAGGTCCAAAGACACCAGCCCGTCACCCGCCTCATTGAGCACGCCTTCCAGCCCGTAGCCCAATCGCACGGCCGCTTCCAGGTTGCCGATGCCGCCGCCGTTCGACTGCGTTGTACCGAACCCGCCGTTCACCCCTTTCCCGCCACCCCCGACCGAGATACCGATGAAGGGGCCCAGTTCCGCCCGAAAGCGGGGAAGCTCGCCCGGTCCGGGTCCTAACCCAGAAACCGGCACATCCTCAATGACCGCCCCGAAGAGGGGATTGACACTGGGGTCCGCCGTGCGCGCGGGCATCGTGATCGACGTACAGACATTGAAGGCATCCGGGAGCAGCGCCGTCGCTGGGTCGTACGGGATACCGGCCGCCGATCCCCGGCCGCTCGCCGCGTCAAGAATCTGTTCAAGACTCGTGCGTACGGCTTCTGCGGCACGCTCGGCGTCTTGCGGGCGCATATACGCGTCTCCCATGAGGACAATCGATTTTCCCTCCCATCGCCTGGCCTCCAGGCCCTGTTCATTGTAATAATCATGGGTCCCTTTTCGCAGGGAGGCGTTGCCCCATGTGCCGGCCACGTGGCCGGCCGCATACGCGTCTTCGAGAAAATGGAGCGCAAAGGCCTCGTCGGCAAGGACCGCAAGGGCAAGCGCCGAACGCTGTTCCGGGCGCAAGCTCTCACGAGATAACCGAGACGCTTTCTCGAGCGCGCTCAGATGGAACCAGGCATAGGCACCGAGCGCATTGAGCTCCGCTCCTTCTTGGAGGGACCCGTTGACGTAGTCGAGACCTTCTTCATCAACGCTCGAGCGCGCGAGGAGAAAGTGAACATTGTTCGCTCCCGCCCGGCTGGCGTATTCCTCATCTGCGCGCTGGAGCCTGATGTCCGAATCGCGCAGGG
>JBHICL010000780.1:0-1606 GCA_046759605.1 Alphaproteobacteria bacterium
CGGGTCGGAACATCCCGCCGCGGCGTCGGGGGTCAGGCTTGCACTATTGCATTATTGAGCCGGGCCTTGCGAAGTTTTGGTCCCGCCTGCTGCGCTGGTGGGCCGTCCCTGAGGCAACGTTAATGCAATAGTGCAAGCCTGAACATCCCGCTGGAATTTTCAAGGAGGTTTGAGGTCATTTGGCGATCCAGTAGGGGCGGTTCATCGTGAGCATTTTGAAGATGACCCGGCAAAGATGCCGTCCGAGGGCGCGGATGGCCTGGTTGTGGGTTTTCCCCTCGGCACGCTTTTTCTCGTAGTAGCGTTGCGATTGGGGAACCTGTTTGCGGTGCCGGTCCACCGCGGTCATCATCGCCGCCTTGGCCCGGGTATTGACGTGCTTCGGGGCCTTCGAGCCGCGCACCGTGCCGGAGCTTCGGTCCAGATTGGCCATGCCCAGGTAGAGGCTGAGGCTGCCCTCGACGCGGAAGCGCAGGATGGTACCGATTTCACCGGCCAGCTCGGCGGTACAGACGCGACCGAAGCCGGGTAGGGAACGCAGGCACCGGGCGATGTCGCTGGAGATGCGTTCGATTTCACCGTCCAGGGTCTTGATCTGGCGGTTCAGTTCGAGTATCCGCGCCGCGTCCTCCTGGATCATGTCGCCGACCCATGCCACATCGCCAGAGAAGTGCGCCCGCTTCTGCCAGGCGCCGATCGCCGCCGCGTATTTGACCCCCACACCCGGGATCTTGAGCAGCGTCGGGCGCCGCAGGCGGGCCAGCTTTTCCAAACCCCGTCGCGCGGTCAGCAACCGCAGGAACCAGAGGTTGCCGGCCTCCCCGGTGATCTCCAGAAGCCCCGGGCAGACCGCCCGAAGGTCGGCCTGTGATGCGCGTTCAGCACCCGCACCCGTTCGTTGACCAGACGCCGCCGGCGCCGGGTCAGGCGCTTGAGTATCCGGTTCTCCTCGGGTGTCGCCAGGACTGCCTCGAAGGACGCCGCCGGCCATCGCCAAGTGACCCTCGAGCTGGAACAGCTCCAGGGTCTTGCGGGCATCGAGCCGGTCGTTCTTGGCCGCCGCCGGGAAGATCTCCTTGAAGCGCGCCAGCTTGAGGTTGTTGACGTTGAACAGCCGCCAATCCCGCGCCCGGACCAGGGCATCCAGGGGCCGGGCATGGCCGTTGTAGCCTTCCATGGCCACGGCGACCGGAAAGCCATGGCTCCTGGCCTGGGCCTCGATGCGCGAGAAGAAATCCCCGAACCCCTCGCGTGTGTGGGGAATCTCGAACTCCTCCAGCACGCTGCCGTCCGACAATCCGATGGCCCGGGCCATGGCGGTGCGCGCCCACGTCGACACCGACGCGAAGCTCGAAAGGCGTGGGGTTCAGCATGCAAGCCTCCTCGTGAAAACGAAACCGCGGGGGGCATCCTTCGGGTCTCGTCTACCGACAGAGCCACAATCGCAAGCGATCGGCACCATCCCGTTCGACCCCTCGGATGCCGGAAGTGACGGGGGCGGCATTTCAGACTGGGTGAGCCCGAAGGAACGGGCCACTGACCCCATGAGCCACACCCCCGTCGGCGTCAGCCTACCCCTCGTCGGCCGCTCCCGCCACCCGCAGGT
>JBHICL010000781.1:0-1603 GCA_046759605.1 Alphaproteobacteria bacterium
TGTAGCGCCACGCCTCGACGCGTCGCGTCGGCAGCCCGGAGGCCTGATAGTGGGCGAGGCCGCGCCGGCGCAGGTCCGCGACCCAGCCCGGCCCTTCGCTGGGTGGCGTCCAGTCGCGGAATCGGTCGACGAGCGGCAGCACTGGTCCCGCCACCCCTTACGCCGCCGCATCGAGGAACTGGCCGTAGCCCTTCTCCTCGACCTCGAGGGCCAGGTCCTTGCCTCCGGAGCAGGCGATGCGGCCACCGGCCAGAACGTGCACCCGGTCGGGAACGACGTAGTTGAGAAGGCGCTGGTAGTGCGTGATCACCAGGATCCCGCGCTCCGGCGCCCGGTGCGTGTTGATGCCGTCCGCGACGACCTTGAGAGCATCGATGTCGAGCCCGGAATCTGTCTCGTCGAGCACGGCGAGGCGGGGCTGGAGCACCGCCAGCTGCAACACCTCGTGGCGCTTTTTCTCGCCACCCGAGAAACCCACATTGACCGCGCGCTTCAGCAGATCGTCGCCGATGCCCAACTCCCGTGCCCTGCCGCGTATCAGCTTGAGGAACTCCATGGCGTCCAGCTCTGGCTCGCCCCTGTGGGCGCGCTGGGCGTTGAGCGCCGTTTTAAGAAAGGTCATGCCCGTGACGCCCGGGATCTCCACCGGATATTGAAAGGCCAGAAAAAGGCCGGCGCGAGCGCGTTCGTCCGTATCGAGCGCCAGCAGATCGGCGCCGTCGTAGCGGACCGAACCGGCGGTCACGTCGTAGCCCTCGCGCCCCGCCAGCACATGCGACAAGGTGCTCTTGCCCGACCCGTTCGGTCCCATGATCGCGTGCACCTCGCCAAGCTCGATCGCGAGGTCGATGCCCTGGAGAATTTCCTGGCCGCCCACCGAGACGTGCAGGTTCTTGATGTCGAGTAGTGCCATGGCGCGCTTTCGACGGCCTCCGTTATCCGATGCTGCCTTCAAGACTGATCCCAACCAGCTTCTGGGCCTCGACGGCGAACTCCATGGGCAGGGTCTGCAGCACTTCCTTGCAGAAGCCGTTGACGATGAGCGAGACCGCTTCCTCGTCGGAGAGCCCGCGCTGCTGGCAGTAGAACAGCTGGTCGTCGCTGATCTTGCTGGTCGTCGCCTCGTGCTCGACGCGGGCCGTGGGGTTGCTCGATTCGATGTAGGGCACCGTGTGGGCGCCGCAACCATCGCCGATGAGCAGGCTGTCGCACTGGGTATGGTTGCGCGCGCCCATCGCCCCGCGCTGCATGCGTACAAGTCCCCGATACGTGCTGTCGGACCGGCCCGCGGCGATCCCCTTGGCGATGATCCGCGAGCGCGTGTTGCGACCGATGTGGATCATCTTCGTGCCGGTGTCGGCCTGCTGGCGGTTATTGGTGATGGCGACGGAGTAGAACTCGCCGACCGAGTTCTCCCCCTGGAGGATGCAGCTCGGGTACTTCCAGGTGATGGCCGAGCCGGTCTCCACCTGTGTCCACGAGATCTTGGCGTTGCGGCCGCGGCAGGCGCCGCGCTTGGTCACGAAATTGTAGATCCCGCCGCGCCCTTCCTTGTCGCCGGGATACCAGTTCTGCACCGTCGAGTACTTGATCTCGGCGTCGT
>JBHICL010000782.1:0-1580 GCA_046759605.1 Alphaproteobacteria bacterium
ACGTCGGCCTCTCACGCCGGAGACACGGGTTCGAGTCCCGTAGGGGACGCCAATAATTTCAAAGGGTTAAGTTCTCGACAAAATGTGGCTGCCATTATTGGCAACCACATGGCAACCGGCTCGACACCAGATTCAGAGCTTTTGGCACGTTGGGGAGGGGGGATGTATTACCCCCTGATCACAGACTGCACACCTGCACAGGTCGCAATAATGTTGCGTAACCTAGGTGAGCGAATTGGGACTATCCATCATGACAGATGAGTTCGATCCGGTTCGTCGCAACGCAATTCGATGGCTCGACGAAGCCGACGCTGCGTATGGGTGTGGACGATACCCGACTGCTGTAATGGCTTCGTGCTACGCCATCGAGGAAACCATCAAGTTCGCACATCTGACCTGGGGTATTGGAGAGAGTGCTGTGCTCGGTGGTGGCTCGGCTCATAAGGCGCGCGCGATCGTGGCAAAGCAGACACTAGAGCACTTCCCGAGCTGATAGAATCGCATTTTGACTACCATATGTAGTGGGTCTGTGATTCAGTCATGGCAGATCTAGATGGAGGTCTGTCATGGTTCGTCCCTACTCCACTGACCTGAGAACGCGCGTCGTCGGCGAGGTCGTCGCCGGCGGCACGATCCGGGCGGTCGCGGCGCGCTTCGGCGTGAGCCCGAGCTTCGTTTCCAAGCTGCACAGCCGCTATCGGCGAACCGGCTCGGTGGCGCCGGACAAGCAAGGCGGCGACCGCCGCTCGCGTCGGATCGAGGCGCATCGCGAATGGATCTTGAACACGGTCTCGGCGATGCCGGACATGACCCTGGCGGAGGTCCGCCGCAGGCTGGCCGGGCGTGGGCTGTCGGTCGGCCACTCGACGGTGTCGCGGTTCTTTGAACGGCACGGGCTGACGCGAAAAAAAAGACGGCGCACGCCGCCGAGCAGACGCGCGACGACGTAGCCGCCGCGCGGCGCCGCTGGAGACGCGGTCAGGCGACGCTTAGGCCGGCGCGGCTGGTGTTCGTCGACGAGACCGGCGCGACCACCAACATGGCGCGGCGCTACGGGCGCGCCCCCCGCGGTCAACGGCTCGTCGCCGCCGTGCCGCATGGACATTGGAAGACGACGACCCTGGTCTGCGCGCTGCGCCATGACCGCATCGACGCGCCCATGGTCATCGACCGCGCCATGGATGGCACCATCTTCAGGGCTTGGGTCGAACAGGGCCTGGCCCCGACCTTGCGCCGCGGCGACATCGTCGTTATGGACAACTTGCCAGCGCACAAGGTCAACGGCGTCCGCGACGCCATCGAGGCCGCGCGCGCCCACCTCGTCTACCTGCCCCCGTACTCGCCCGACCTCAACCCGATCGAGCAGCTCTTCGCCAAGCTCAAGGCCCTGCTCAGAGCCGCCGCCGCGCACTCCATCGACGCCCTGTGGGAGACCATCGGCCGATGCCTCCACCGCTTCCCACCCGAGGAGTGCGCCAACTACTTCCGAAACGCCGGATATGTTTCCGTCTGATCGGGAAGTGCTCTAGTGCCTCGTTTCTCCCTTGCGCGGCTCGGTCCGCAGAAACTCCTCGATCGCC
>JBHICL010000783.1:0-1578 GCA_046759605.1 Alphaproteobacteria bacterium
GGCGCCTCCTATCCCATCTTCACCCAATTCGTCCTGATCTAGGGAGCTCGCCATGTTGAGCCGCAAGATCTTTCTCGTTCTGGCCATTGTCGGGGTCGCGGCCATGTTTGGCATGATCGCCCGCTCGCTGTTCTCTTCACAGGAAGAGGACGTGGCCGTCGCCGCGCCCCCGGTGGAGGAGCCGGAGCCGGTGGCGCCGGGCATTCTCGTCGCGGTCGAGGACCTTCCCGCCGGTGAGTTCATCAAGCCTGTGAACGTCCGTTGGCAGGAATGGCCGGAGGACTCGATTCTCGATGCGCACATCGTCGAGGGCGATCTCAAGATTGAGGATCTGGTGGGCGCCGTCGTCCGCAGCGGCATCGTGGCGGGCGAGCCTGTCGTCGCCGCCAAGCTCGTGCGACCGGGCGAGCGCGGTTTTCTCGCCGCCGTCCTGTCGCCGGGCATGCGCGCGATCTCTGTCCCCGTGAACGCCGTGTCCGGCAATGCGGGCCTCATATTCCCGGGCGACCGGGTGGACGTCATTCTCACGCAGTCTCTCAAGCTGCCGGACACGTCCGTGGGGCTCCACATGGTCAGCGAGACCATCCTGGCCAGGGTGCGTGTCATCGCCGTCGATCAGCGCGTCCAGGACATCGCGCCGGAGGAGGAGGAGGGATCGGCCCCGGTGGCGAAGACCGTCACCCTGGAGGTCACGCCCCGTCAGGCGGAATCCGTGGCGATTGCCACGGAGCTCGGCCGCCTGTCGCTGAGCCTGCGCAGCCTGGGCGTGCCCGACGAGATCGCCGGAGAGGTCCCGGAGCGGACGCCGGTACTGGACCTGTCCGAGCCGAAATCGCCGACCTTCGCGTCCGACGTCTCGACCGCCTTCGGCCGTGCCACCGGCAACGACGATGAGATCACGGTCATGCGTGGAAGCGAAACCACCGTCGTCAAGCCATAGGCAGGGAAGCCCCCGACGCCCTTCAAGCCAGTGATTTCTGCGGAGACCATAACCATGAGCATAAAGAGACGAGCTTTTGTCATTCTGGCGGCCCTGCTGCTGGCCCTGGCGCTGCCGGCGCCGGTCCTGAGCCAGACCGCCGTGCCGGCGAGCGACACCCTCCGGCTCGAAGTCAGAAAGGGTCAGCTGCTGCAGCTCCCCGCGCCGGCGAAGAGCGTGTTCGTGGCCGACCCCGAAATCGCCGACGTTCAGGTCTCGTCGCCCAACAGCGTGTTCGTTCTCGGCCGCAGGGCCGGGAGCACGACTCTTTATGCGCTGGGTGCCGACGACAACGTGATCGTCGCGACCGAGGTCCGCGTCACCCAGACCCTCGATGAGGTCACGGAGCTCCTGCGCCAGGAGTTCCCGGACGCGTCGCTGCGCCTCAGGTCCACGCCTGGCGGCATAATCGTGCAGGGCCGGGCGTTCACGGCAGAGACGGCGCAATCCATCATCGAGCTCGCGAACCAGTTCGTCGGCGACGACGCCGCGGTCATCAATCGGATCGAGGTCGCGGCGCCGGCGCAGGTGAACCTTCGCGTTCGCGTGGCCGAGATGTCGCGTCAGGTGGCGAAGGAGCTCAACGTCAACTTCGCGGG
>JBHICL010000784.1:0-1578 GCA_046759605.1 Alphaproteobacteria bacterium
GCGAGGGTTCGGAAGCGTCCTCACTTGATCTTTCTGACAAGCCGTCAATCGCCGTCCTGCCCTTCGACAACCTGAGCGGCGATCCGGAGCAGGAATACTTTGCGGACGGCATAGCCGAGGATTTCATCACGGCGCTGTCGCGCTTCCGGTCGTTCTTCGTGATCGCCCGCAACTCCAGCTTCACCTACAAGGGCCGCAATGTCGATGTCCGCCAGGTCGGCCGCGAGCTCGGCGTGCGCTACGTACTCGAAGGTAGCGTCAGGAGGGCTGGCAATCGTCTCAGAATAACAGCCCAGCTGGTCGAGGCCGCGACTGGCAATCACCTTTGGGCAGAAAGGTACGACGGCGTGTTGGAGGATGTCTTCGACCTGCAGGATCGGATCACGGAGGGAGTGGCGGGCGCCATCGAGCCCTCGGTGCGCCTGGCCGAGATCGAGCGCGCGCGGCGCAAGCGCCCCGACAGCTTGGATGCCTATGATTTGTATCTGAGGGCTTTGCCGCACGCATGGGCGTACACATGGGCGGAGGCGGAGAAGGCAGTCGAGCTTCTCGAATCAGCTCTGCGGATCGATCCGGGATACGTGGCGGCGCATGGGCTGGCCGCCTGGTGCAACGGTCATTTTGCGTCGTTCGTTCACGATCATCCCCGGCGGTCCGTCGCCGTCCAGCACGCACGTGCGGTGCTTGGCCCCGACGCGGAGGACTCGCTCGCGCTGGCGTTTGCGGCTTGGGCGCTTGCCTTCTTCGAACGTGACTACGATGTCTCGCTCGACGCCATCAGACGAGCGCTGGCATCCACGCCGAACTCTCCAATCGTCCTCTCTCTCGGCGCCCTCGTATATGCGTATGCGGGCCGCTTCGACGCGGCGATCAAGCATGCCGAAGCCTCGCTTCGTCTCAGTCCATTCGACCCGATGCGTTTCTTGGCCGAACTGGCGGCGGCCTATGGCCACTTCTTCACCGAACGCTATGACGACGCTGCCGAAGCGGCGCAGCGCTGCACTCACATCAATCCTCAATTCGTGCCGGCGGTCGCTTTTGCCGTCGCCAGCTGCATGCGCGCTGGACAGCAGCAAGCAGCGCGGACGGCGGCCGAGCGTTTGCTCAGTCTGAATCCGGATTTCCACGTTGGCGATTGGGTTCGGCTTGGCCGTTTTGCGCCGGAGCTGAACGAAAAATATGCCGCAGCGCTGCGGGAGGCGGGCCTGCCGGAGTAACGCGCAACGGAAAAGCTGGTTACACGGCACACGCGGTAAGGCGGCGGTGGCTTGTGCCCGGTGCCCTTCTGCACCAGCATGTAATGGACGCGCCGTGTTTCAGATGGACGGGCCATGTACACGAAGCAAGCGCTCCATGAATTGGGCATCACGGGCCGCCTGACCGACGCCCAGCGGCAGTCCCTCGACGAAAACGGGTTCTTTGTCGCCGACGGCGTGTTTACGCCTTCGCAATGCGAGGCGATGGCAGCGGAGTTCGACCGGCTACACGCGGCCGAGGGCGACCGGGGCGGTCACGAGGTGCATGTGGAGCCTACGGCGCGGCGGGTCTCCGACATCTTCAACAAGACCGATGTGTTCG
>JBHICL010000785.1:0-1576 GCA_046759605.1 Alphaproteobacteria bacterium
GCTCCCGGATGCCTTGGGCGATCGCGGGGGCGGGAAAGGTCGAGGCCGCCGCGGCCGTCCCGACCGCGGCCAGGAAAGTTCTGCGCTTCATGGCACCTCCCTCCGACATGGCCGGTGGGGCCTGCCCGGGGGTACCGGGCGAACGTCACGGGCTGGTTCTGTCGAAATTGCTCCCTTACGTCGTGAAATATGCTAACACAAACAAAGGCCATGGCACAGGATTACGGCCGTTACCGGAAGGAGGGCCCCTCGGCCCCTCTCTGAGAGAGCCGTCTTAGATCAGCCAAGGAGCTGGGAGCGTGTTTCGTCACCTCGGGGTGCGTGGGCGCCTGCTCATGGCATTCTTTGCCATCAGCGCCTTTGCCGTGCTGGCCGCCGCCGCCGCGATGTACTCGTTCTCCGAGGTCGGGCAGGTGCTGAGCCGGATCACCCAACAGCGCGTGCCCTCGGCCCTGGCATCGCTGGAGCTTTCCCGCCAGGCCGAGCGAATCGTCGCCGCGGCGCCGGCCCTGCTAACTGTTACGACCTCGGCACAGCACGACGAACAGTCGAGGAGGATCGCTGGCGAAGACGAGCTCCTGGGCGAGTTGCTCTCGGACCTTAAGGGCAGCGCAATCGACGCCTCCACCCTTGAAGCGATCGAGCCTGCCGTGGCACGACTCCGCAGGAATCTTGATTCCCTCGATGGTCTGGTTGCAAGCCGCCTCGCCATAAGCGAGGAAAAAAAGCAGCTTCTCCAGGCCGTATTCGCGACCCATGCCGCGACTCAGCGCCTGCTGGCGCCCTGGGTCCTGGTGACGGAATCGAAGCTATCGCAGCTGCGACAGTCGACCGATGACCCTGGCCTTGCCGCCAGCGAGCGGATCGCAAAGCTGAAGGACCTGGTCGAGGCGAAGGAGACGAGAGAGCGTTTGCAGCAGGCCCAGTTCGAGGCGTCGGTCATCAATGATACGCTGCTACAAGCCGCTTCCGCCGAGCAACGCGACCTCCTCCCGATCTTGTCCTTCCGCCTGCGTCGGCAAATCGGCAAATTGGGGACCTTGGCGGCTGATTTCGACCCGAAGCTGCGCTCGCTGCTGTTGGCTCGTGTGGCGGAGTTTCGCGACTTCGCCGAGGCGTCCGACGGTTTACCTGAGTCCCGGAAAAAGGAACTTGAGCTTGCCGCGGCGGGCGAGGCTTTGCTTCAGGAGAATGCGGAGCTGGCCCGGCGACTGACCGAGGCGGTGGACCAACTGGTTGGCACGGCAAATCGGGACATCGACGATGCCAACCTTGAAGCCTTGTCGGTGCAGCAATACAGCACCGGGATTCTGATTGCCGTGGTGGCGCTGAGCCTGGTGAGCTCGGCCCTTATCGTTTGGCTTTATGTCGGGCGGAACATCATTACGCGCCTGACCGCGCTTAGCGACAGCATGCTGGCGATCGCAGGCGGAAGCCTCAAGGCGAAGCTGCCACCCACCGGCGGTGACGAGATCGGCCGCATGGCCGAGGCTCTCACCGTGTTTCGCGATACCGCCGTCGAGGTCGAGGAGAAGAACCTGCGCGAGATCGCCGAGGCGCGCCAGCGGTTGATCGA
>JBHICL010000786.1:0-1574 GCA_046759605.1 Alphaproteobacteria bacterium
CGGGCGGGGTTGTGTTCGGTTTCATGATGTGGCTGATGGGCATGCTGCCGATGATCGGCCAGATGGTCGGTTCTTCCTCTTCGGTGGTCGGTTTCATAGTCCACATGGTCAACAGCGCCATCATCGGGGCCGCCTTTGCCGTGGTGTTTGGCGGGCTGGTGGCCGGAATCGGAAGCGGCGTGGGCTACGGACTCGGCTATGGGGTGATCTGGTGGCTGCTGGGACCTCTGACTCTCATGCCCTTGTTCATGGGCATGGGCTTCGGGGTCAACTGGAATCTGGGGGCCGCAACAAGCATGATGCCCAGCCTCGTGGGACATCTGATCTACGGCGCGATCCTCGGCGGCCTCTACGCCCAGCTGCGGGGTGCTCCGGCTACCTAAACGGAGCGATGGTTTCCATACAGCGTTGGGGGGTTTCGAACCCCCGGGTCGGCGCCTAGTACATAATTGAATTAGAAAGGGTAACATGATATGGTACACCCCTCAGGAGGTGGTGATGCCATATCAGGGAACGCCGCTCGTGGTCACGGCGACGGATCGACGGACCTTGGACCACTGGAGCCGGAGCGGCCGCACCGAACGGCGGCGCGCCGAGCGCGCGCGCATCGTACTGCGGGCCGCGGAGGGGCAGGGGACCCGTGCCATCGCGCGCCAGCTGCACGTGCGCGCCGCGACCGTGAGCAAATGGTGCCGCCGCTTCCGCACCCACGGCCTGGCGGGGTTGCGGGATGCGGCTCGCCCCGGGGCGCCGGTGAAGTACGCCGAGACGACGCGCCGCATTCTGCGGCAGTTGGATGCCCCGCCGCCGCCGGGGTATGCCCGGTGGAACGGCCGCTTGGTCGCCGCGGCGCTGGGCGATGTGCCCGCCGAGCAGGTGTGGGCCGTGTTGCGCCGGCATCGCATCAGCCTCCAACGGCGCCGCAGTTGGTGTGTGAGCACGGACCCGGCGTTTGCCGCGAAAGCCGCCGATGTCGTCGGCCTGTATCTGCACCCGCCGCAGAACGCGCTGGTCCTCTCGGTGGATGAAAAGCCCCACATTCAGGCGCTCGAACGCGCGCAAGGCTATCTCAAGCTGCCCAACGGCCACGCCCTGAAAGGGTTCACCCATGAGTACAAGCGCCACGGGACCACGACGCTGTTTGCCGCCCTGGACGTCGCCACCGGGCAGGTCCGGGCGGGCCACTATCAGCGGCGCCGCCGGGTCGATTTCCTGCATTTTATGAACGCGCTCGTGGCGGCCTATCCCAACCGCGACTTGCACATCATTCTGGACAATCTGAACATCCATAAACCGAAGCGCGATCGGTGGCTGGCCCGCCACCCTCGGGTCCATCTCCATTACACGCCGACCCATGCCAGCTGGCTCAACATGATCGAGGTGTGGTTCAGTATCCTGTGGCGGGCGGCGCTGCGGGACGAAAGCTTCACGGCTCCGCACCAGGTGCGCGAGGCGATCGATGCGTTCGTCGGCGTCTACAATCCGACCGCTCATCCGTTCGAGTGGACGAAAGAAGTCGTGCATCAAGTCCCATTACGACCACGTTACGCTGATTTGCTCAACTAGGTACTAGG
>JBHICL010000787.1:0-1572 GCA_046759605.1 Alphaproteobacteria bacterium
GGGTGGGGCGCCGGGCGTGGACGGCGTGACGTTCGAGGACATCGAAGCCGCAGGTTTGGAGCCATGGCTGGCCGCCGTCGGAGAGGCGCTGCGTACGCAGACGTACCGCCCCCAACCGGGGCGGCGGGTGCTGATTCCCAAGCCGGGCGGAGGCGAGAGACCACTCGGAATTCCCGGGATCCGGGATCGCGTGGTTCAGACCGCCGCTCTGCTGATCCTGCAACCGATCTTCGAAGCTGACCTGGAACCCACGGCCTATGGCTACCGGCCGGGCCGGTCGGCCCTGAAGGCTGTCCAGGAGGTGCACCGGGCGCTGTGTGCTGGGCACACCGAGGTGATTGACGCCGACGTGTCGAAATACTTTGACACGGTTCCGCACTCCGACCTGATGAAGTCGCTGGCCCGCCGCATCAGCGATCGGAAGATGCTCCGGTTGCTCAAGATGTGGCTCAAGGCACCAGTGGCGGAACGGACCGAAGGCGGCGGGTGGCGGTTCAGTGGGGGCCAGCGGGCCACGCGGGGGACTCCCCAAGGTGGGGTGGTTTCGCCGTTGCTCGCGAACGTCTACATGAATCGCTTCCTGAAGGTGTTCCGGCTCCGAGGTCTCGACCGGCGCTACGGGGCGCAGCTCGTCACCTACGCGGACGATTTCGTGGTCCTGTGCCGTACCGGGGCCGCGGAGGTGCTCGCGCAGAGCCGCCGATGGTTCACCCAGATGGGTCTGACGCTCAACGAGCAGAAGACCCGGGTGTGCGATGGGCGGCGCGAGTCGTTCGACTTTCTGGGCTACACCTTCGGGCCGATGCGGTATCGGAAGGATGGGCACTGGTACTTGGGGGCTGCGCCAGCCAAGAAGGCGGTTAAGCGGGTCAAGGGGCGCATCCGGCAGATCCTTCGTCCGAGCAACCAAGCGCCGTGGGACGAGGTGAAGGAGGAGCTCAACCGCGCGGTGCGCGGGTGGGCCAACTACTTCTCCTATGGAACACGGCTCATGGCCTACCGGGCGGTCGATCACTACGTCTGGGAACGTGTGCGTCATTTCCTGCGGCGGAGGCACAAGGTCCCGACGCGCGGGACGAAGCGCTTTCACGCGGATGTGGTCTTCGGGGAGCTGGGGGTGTTTCAGCTCCGGCGCTTTCATCTTGAGTCGCCTGCGCATGCCCGCGTGTGAAACCCGTCCGAGAGCCGGATGCGGGAAAACCGCACGTCCGGTTCGATGAGGAGGGATGAGAAACGCGTGATGGTCCACTCGGCGAATGGACACCGGACCCGAAAGGGCGGAAACGGTGGGGCGCCGCCGGACCTGCACACGACCGCGCTCGTCTTTCACTCTACCGAACCGGGCGGCCGGCGGGTGGCGCGGCGGACGGGGCGCCCCACGGCGCGGAGCGCACCGCGTAACGACCGCCGCGCTCGACACATCGTCGCCGGCGATGTTGAGCCTCGCGCGCGCGGGAGCGAGCACCGTGGGGCTGTTCGCCGTGACAGGACCCACCGGCCCCCGGAGATCTGAGCTGCGTCTTCACGAATAATGTCGGCTAGGGCCGTACCTGGTAGCGCGCCTGGGTCAGC
>JBHICL010000788.1:0-1572 GCA_046759605.1 Alphaproteobacteria bacterium
TTTCCATCAACGGCTTGGCCAACCAGAAGGATCTCAGGGTCCGGCTCGGTTCTACGGGCGAAGGAAGCCGGGGTCCACCACCCGCTGGTGGGCTGGCACTGTGGAGATGGCCCGTACCGGAGCCGGCGCTGGGCGTGGGGGTGAGTCCTTCCGGGAATGATCGCCTTAGCGTAGAATTGCCCAAAGTGCCTCGACGTAGCCCTGGGAGAGGAACGACAATGGCGACGGCCGGACCTGACCCGAAGCAGGTGTTGATCAACGCGTGGCGCCCGTACGTGAAGGAGGAGACCTTCGAGATCACGAGCATCGAAGGCGAAATCCCGAGGGACCTTTACGGCACGCTCTTTCGGAACGGGCCCTCGCAGAAGATTGTGCCGCCGCAGGGCAATCAGGCGTTGCATTTGTTCGATGGCGATGGGCTCATTCACTCCTATGGCTTCGAGAACGGCCGCGTCTTCTACACTGGAAAGTTTGTGAAGACACCGAGCTTCCTCGTGGAGCAGGAGGAAGGCCGCTTCTGTCTCAACTGTGTGAACTTCGCCGTCGAGAACCCCACCGACAAGGTCATGATGCGGGTGACAGCCAACACGAACATCGTCTATCACGGCGGCAAGCTCATGGCCCTGGTCGAGAACGGGTTCCCGTTCGAGCTGGAGCCTCGAACGCTGGAGACCCTCGGGCAGAACGACTTCCAGGGCAAGATGCTCGGCATGTCTACGTCCGCCCATCCCAAGATCGACGGAAAAACGGGGGAATTCCTCATTCACGGCTACTCCCCGTTTCCGCCGTACGTGCAGTTCTACGTCCTGGACCGCGACGGCACCTGCCGGCAGGCGGAACCGGTAGAGGTGCCGTATGCCGTGATGCTACACGACTTCGCCATCACGGAGCATTACGTCATTTTTCCCTTCTGCCCGGTGACAATTGACGCGGATGTTCTGGCGCGGCGGTTGGTGTTCGCCGATGCGCTCAAATGGGAGCCGGAGAAGGGTTTGAAGTTCGCCATTCGGCGGCGGGACCCGGACAGCGAGGTCCGGTGGTTCGAGGTGCCTACGGCCGCGTATATCTTCCATCCCGGCAACGCGTACGAAGAAGGCGGCAAGATAGTAATGGATGCGTGCAGCTACGTGAACGGCGGGGCCT
Organism: Alphaproteobacteria bacterium; assembly: GCA_046759605.1. Taxonomy (GTDB): domain Bacteria; phylum Pseudomonadota; class Alphaproteobacteria; order UBA6615; family UBA6615; genus JBHICL01. The sequence goes on from JBHICL010000788.1 coordinate 1,144, forward strand.
TGTTGGACTCGCTGCGAACCTGGCGCCGGGGGGTTGTCAAGCCGGGCTGGGCGGCCAGGCCGTTCCTGTACGAGTTCGACCTCGAGAGCGGGGGGTGTAAGGAGAAACTCCTGGACGATCGCGGCGCGGAGTTTCCGAGACTCGACGATCGTCTCATCGGCTACAAGAACCGCTACGGGTACGCCGTGATGAACCGCACGGTGGCTGACGAAGCCGAGGAGATATGGTCGACCGTCGTCAAATACGACAGAGCAGGCGGCCGTGCGGTGATCCACGATTACGGACCGTGGCAGTGGCCAAGCGAGCCGGTGTTCGTGCCGCGCTCTGTCGACGCAGCGGAAGATGACGGGTTTGTCCTGAACGTGGTGTACGACGGCAAGACGGACAGGAGCTATCTCGCAGTCCTGGACGCGCGCAACCTGGCCGGCG
>JBHICL010000789.1:0-1569 GCA_046759605.1 Alphaproteobacteria bacterium
CACGCCGACAATCGCCGTGTTGATGAGCCACTGGATATAGAGCGTCTCGGTGAACAGAAAGTTCAGATGCTCAAGCGTCGGCCAATCGTTGAAGAAGAAGGGAATGTTCTCGGTGTTGATCAGGTCAAGCCTCTCCTTGAAGGTGGTGATCAGCATCCAGTAGAACGGGAACGCGGCGAAGGCGGCGAAGGTGGCGATGATGCCGAACCGGGCGCCCCTCGCGCCCCACTTCCGCCAACTCTGCGCGGTCGTCATCTCAGGTCACCTCTGCGCGCCGGGCAATAAGGAGGAAAACGATCGCGACCACGACCAGCAAGGGGAACAGGAACAAGGCGATCGCCGCGCCCTCGGCCAAGTCCCCGCCGTCGATGCCGGTGAAGTACGCCCAGCTTGCCAGCACCTGCGTGCTGTCGTAGGGGCCGCCGCGGGTGAGGATAAAGATGACGATCAGGTCGGTGAAGGTGAAGACGATGCCGAACAGGAGCGCAACCAGCAAGATGGGCAGGACCAAGGGGATCGTGATTTGAAACAGGCGGCGCCAGAACCCGGCCCCGTCCATAGCCGCGGCGTCGTGTATGTCCTGGGGGATGGAGGTGAGCCCTGCCAGGATGATCACCGTCGCCAGCGGCAGCATGCGCCAGACGTGGACCGTGATGATGGAGATCATGGCCAGGTCTGGCTGGCCCAGCCAATAGAGATTGGAGAGGGGGCCAAAGATGGCATCGGGTCCGCCCAGGAGGCCCAGTTGCCGGAGGGTCCAGTCAATGGGACTGTAAATCGAGTCCAGGATCCACAGCCAGCCGATCGCGCCGAGCGAGATCGGCGCCACCCAGGGCAGCAGGATCAGGAACCGCACCACCCACTTGCCGCGGAAGTCCTTCAAGAGCGCCATGGCCAACATCTTGGCCAGCACCACGACGAGCAGGTTGGCAGCGAAAGCGAAGATGAAGGTGTTGCGGAGCGACTCCCAGAAGGTGGCGCTTTCCATGATGCCGCGGTAGTTCTTGAGGCCGACGAACTTCACCGTCTGGCTGGCGACGGTCACGTCGCTGACGCTGTAGAAGATGGCAAGAAAGAACGGGAACCCAACGAGCGCGGCGATGTAAAGGATGGCGGGCGCCATCATAAACCGGCCGAGCCAGCGCTCGCTGTCGAGGAGGTCCCTGACGCTCCCGCCCGGCCGGGGAGGCCGGGCCAGCGCCTCTGCCTCCAGCGCTGCCATCACCGTCCCGGCGCGGCGTCGGGCCGCAGCCCCGTGTGCCGGTCGAACCGCCTGACGTCGCGCTCCCTGACGACGAACTCGACGCGCTCGCCCTGTTCGACCGAGAACGCCATCGAAGAGGGCAGCTTGGCAATGATCTTTTCTTCGGGGAACGGCGGCTCGAGCAGCCCATAGACCAGGCGGTCGGCCCCCAGGTACTCCACCCGCGTCACCCGGAACGCGACGGGCAGCAGCGCCTGCTCCTCGCCCTGCGCCTGGCGCGGCAGCAGGTGCTCCGGTCGGAAGCCGAGCAGGACGTTGTTGCGTTCGGCCAGGTTCATCGGCGGCGAGCCGATGAAGGTGGCGAC
>JBHICL010000790.1:0-1567 GCA_046759605.1 Alphaproteobacteria bacterium
CTCAGGCTCGAGGGCATGACCGCGCCCATGGTGCTCGACGGCGCCATGCACGGGGCGGCCTTCCTGGCCTATGTCGAGCAGGTCCTCGTTCCCACGATCAAGCCCGGCGATATCGTCGTCATGGACAATCTGCCCGCACACAAGCCAACCGCCGTCCGCCAAGCGATCGAGAGGGCCGGCGCCGAGCTGCGCTTCCTGCCGCCCTATTCGCCCGACTTCAACCCCATCGAGATGGCCTTCTCCAAGTTCAAGGCATTCCTCAAGCGCGTCGCCGCCCGCACCAAGGACACCCTCTGGGACGCCATCGCTCGCGCCGTCGATATCTTCACCCCCACTGAATGTCGGAACTACTTCACTGCCGCAGGCTACGAACCCGAGTGATCGGATAATGCTCTAGTGTCCTGATCGAGAAATTTATTGGATCATAATGGCCTGTTATTTTGGGGGATGATCCATGGGGAAACCAGCGGTGGCGATTGACTTGTCGGCGGCGGAGCGCGACGAGTTGGAGGGGTTGGCGCGGCGCCGGAAGACGGCGCAGGGTCTGGCGCGTCGAGCGCGGATCGTGCTGGCGGCGGCGGAGGGTCTTGAGAACAAGGCGATCGTCGAGCTGCTGGACGTGGATGCGAACACGGTCGGCAAGTGGCGTCGGCGGTTCGCCGAACGCGGCTGCGCCGGTCTCTACGACGAGCCGCGCCCCGGCGCGCCGCGTCGGATCGGCGACGACGAGATCGCCGAGACGATCCGTAAGACCCTGGAGGAGAGCCCACCGGACGCGACCCACTGGTCGCTCCGCGGCATGGCGCGCGCGACCGGCTACGCGCCGTCGACGATCCATCGGATCTGGAGGGCCTTCGGGCTGCAGCCGCACCGCACGGAGACCTTCAAGCTGTCGACCGACCCGTTCTTCGTGGACAAGGTCCGCGACATCGTCGGCCTCTACCTGGCACCACCCGAGCGGGCCTTGGTGCTGTGCGTGGACGAAAAGTCCCAGATCCAGGCCCTCGATCGAACCCAGCCGCTTCTGCCAATGCGCCCGGGCCAGCCGGAGCGGCGGAGCCACGACTACAAGCGGCACGGCACGCTGTCGCTGTTCGCTGCCCTCGACGTGGCGACCGGCAAGGTGATCGGCCGCTGCTTCAAGAAACACCGCTCCCGCGAGTTCCTGGCGTTCCTTCGCACGGTCGACGCCGAGGTGCCACGTGGCCTCGACGTGCATCTGGTGATGGACAACTACGCCACGCACAAGACCCAGGCGATCCGCAATTGGCTGGCTAAGCGGCCTCATTGGCACGTCCACCTGACCCCGACCTCGGCCTCCTGGATCAATCAGGTCGAACGGTTCTTCGCCGACCTCACCACAAAGCAGATCCGGCGGGGTGTCCATCGCTCTGTCGGCGAGCTCGAAAACGCCATCAAGCGCTACATCGACACCGTCAACGATGACCCCAAGCCGTTCACGTGGACAAAGTCCGCAGATGACATCCTCGCGAGCATCCAGCGCTTCTGCCTTACCACCCTCGACATCAATCAACAGATCATCAAAACTTCAGAATCAGGACACTAG
>JBHICL010000791.1:0-1562 GCA_046759605.1 Alphaproteobacteria bacterium
TGCTGGCCTCGACGCAACTATAACGCGGCCGCGGGCCGACCCCAAGCTACCGAGGTTCCAGGTGCGCCCGAGCAGATGATCCGCAGCCTGCCCGACTCGTTTATCTCAACGACGCGATATCGAGCAGGAACTTGTGCAAGAACGCGGCCAAGAAATCATCCTCGCTCGCGACATCGAGAGCAAACGATGCGGAACCGCCCACGACCTCGGTGCGGTAGTAGTCCACGAGTCCCAGCTCACCGGGCAAGATCAACGCGTTGAGTGTGATGCCTTTCCCGACCACGACATCGCGCATCCTCGCTGGATCGCTGTCCCCGTTGGGATAACCGTCCGTCACGAGGTTGATAACGTTGTGTGCGGCGACGAAAGGAGATGCGTTCAACAGTCGGACCGCGTCTCGTATCGCGTTACCCGCATCGGTCAGGCCGCCGCGAAAGCCAATCTCCGCATTGGCCAGGATTTGCGACACCGCGTGCGCCTGTTCTTCCGAGCCGATCAGCGCCCACGGGACGATGACCTGAGTGGCGCCGGCGTCCGACCACGCGTAAACCGTGAACCCGACCCGTCCGAACCGCCCCAAGCGAATCCGCTCGATGAAGTCGGGGTGTGTTACGGCGGCGGCAATGGCGAGATGCTGCGTCAGCCGCTCCAGCGGTGAAATTGATCCCGACACGTCCACGCCCGTTATCAGGTTGGCGTCGACGCGCGAAGACCCCGCAGCATCTAATGGTAAGGCCGGACCGGGGTGAGCCGTCTCGTGCGCAAGCCCGCCCACTGCGGCGCCCGCGAGCCAAATCGCCGCCAAAAGCAGTATCCTCAAACGCATCATGACCTTCATGCCTCGAAGGCGAGGCTCATACCCGCTGGCCGGAATGTGGACGCTTATGAGGCCAACATGGTTAACGGCCAGTTAACCAAAGGCCAAACGAAGCCGCACCGGGAGCAGAAGGCCGTCGAGCCCTCCCACCACCACAGCCTCATCAACGTCGGCATGTAGCTGCTTTTCCTCCCGGGTCGGTGTGTGATCTGAGCCACGCGACGTGCCGGCCACGTGAAGACTCCCTTTCGCGGTTGCGCTACGAAGGAAGTGTCCACATGAGGCGTCGCGCGGCCGTGACGAGCGGCCTTAATTCGGCGTGACAGGAGCGTGACGGGTGGCGCAGATCGGTTTGCAACCCTCGGCGAACGTGGTGGTCGGCTTCACGCTCCAGACACCAAGGGCGCCATGATCCGTCTGCAAGTTTCGGTCTTGGGCGGGCTCCAGGTCTGGTCCGAGACTTGGAGTGGCGTCTTGTTTTCGCGCAGCAAGGTGGAAGCTCTGATCGCCTGTCTCGCTTTGCACCCTGGACAATACCAGCCGTGGGAGAGGCTAACGTCACTGCTTTGGGGTGTGACCGCCGATGGACCGCTCTCCTGCTTACCTCGGTCGAGCGTCCATTCGCTTGACGGGACCACGCTATCGTGGTCGGTGCCTCGCCAAGAAACAGTGTAGTTTTTGAAAGGAAGAATCCACTAGGCGTAGTTATGACGGGCTGGACGCCCGCTGGCGAGCAAAATAGGCG
>JBHICL010000792.1:0-1560 GCA_046759605.1 Alphaproteobacteria bacterium
AAAGGGGATTCTTCACGGGTATCAAAGAGCTTTCCAACGATGCCTGCCTGGACAGATTGAGGAGGTCAAAGCGCGGGCCCCAAATCAGGAGTATCTGGAGCCATTGGTTGGGATTGTTAACTCGCTTGAGGTTCGCTCCTCCTATCTCAAGGCCCACAATCGACGTGCACTTCGTCCCTATCAAAGCTGAGCATGGCATTCGTCACACAAGGGCTGCACGATGTCTCGCTTTAAGAAACGCGTCTCGCGTTTCGCCTGGGGATGAACCGTATGGCACGCGTAGCAGATGAACGGCAGGTTCGTGTGGTAGCCCGCGTTGTGAAATGCTGTCTCTTTCTCGGGATTCTTGCCAGCCGAGCTGTGGCATTTTAGACACAGGCGGTTTCCTAGCGAGAACCGCATAAGCTCGGGTTCCTCAAAATCTCCCAGGAGATAGGCCACCGTATCGCGCGCCGCCTGCGTCTTGATCAGCAGCTTGTCGGTGAGGGTGGCACCGTTGTGGCAGTTCACGCATTTGAACGGCTCGTTCCCAGCGCCGTGATGGGCGGCCGCGAGGGTGGTGATCTGTCCGTCGATCGGAAAGAAAGTGTCGAACTTATCCTGGTGCAGTCGTTTCGCGTTGCTCACGTGGCACGATATACAAAAGACGTTGTCCTGCTCCAGGTAGTCGGTGACCGCGACTCCCATACCGAACACGGCGGCTCCCGCCACTGGCGCTCCCGCAAGAAGAAGAAACAGCCAACGTCGCAGGAGCCGCACTTAATCCCGCGCCTTACTGGACGCGCACCTTCGCGACGTTGGAGAACTGTATGCGTCCCGAGGGCGCGCCGCCCCCGCCTGGCGGGCGAACATATTGACCGGTCTTCATCTCGTTCGGATCGGCGGTGCCATAGAGGAAGGCGGCGGTGATGGAGTACTCGCCGGTGTCCTGTGGCGCGCGAAGCTTATAGGTCACCTTTGCGGTAGGATAGGTATTGCGCTCCGGGTCTGCCGCCACGTCGTAGATCAGGACGAAGTTCAAATTGGTCGCCTCCTTGTTATACCGACGATCCAGCCAGGTCGTCTGGGGGCCATCCGGACCGATCACCTCGGGCGGGCCCACGATGAGCCACCCCGCACCTTGGATCGGCCTGGCCTGATAGCGGAGCGGTTCGTCAACCAGCATGATGCCGACGTGTGGACCGATGCCGCCCTTGGTGGTCACCGTGACGGAAACAGTTTCCCCGGGCGCGGCGGACGCCGGCGCCTCTAAGGTGACGGTAGAGTTCTCGTCAATCTTCTTCGCCCTCTCCAACAGCTTCTGGCGTTCCTCGGCGTCGATCAATCGGTATTTACCGCTGCCTTGTTCCAACTCCCTGTAGTGCTTTACCGTAAACAGCTGCTTTTGGGCGGCCTCAGCCGGGAGCTCCAGCTGATAAGCCGAATCCGTGGACGAGTGGCATCCAGCACAAAACGGTGCTGCGTCGCTCACATAAGGTACCCTTCCGAAGGCAGGATAGCTCCAGCTCGCCTCGGGCCAGAGCGCCACTAGCGTCAAGCCGGACACGCCAGCCAGAGCGA
>JBHICL010000793.1:0-1560 GCA_046759605.1 Alphaproteobacteria bacterium
GGAGAAGCGAAGAATGAATCAGCAGGAAGACAAAGGCATCCGAATCGTCGCCGTATTGGGCACCGCGCGGCCGGGAAACTTTACCTCGAAGGCGCTTGCCCTCGTGATCGACGAGATCAAGAAAAGGAGAGACATTGCGCTCAAAGTGGTCGAGCCCGGTAAAATGAACTTACCGCTTCCCGGAACAGACCCGGAGTCCGCCGATACGAAGCTGCTCCAGGAGACCGTGTCGAACGCGACGGGGGTGGTTTTCTCGACTCCGGAATACCATGGCAGCTACTCGAGCCTAACCAAGTTGATCATAGAAAATCTGGGGTTTCCATCTGTCTTGGCGGGTAAACCGGTGGCGCTCATCGGCGTGGCCGCCGGGCAGATCGGCGCGATCAAGGCGCTCGAGCACCTGCGCAGCGTTCTCTCCCATATCGGCGCCATCGTGCTGCCGGGGCCGGTATCGGTGGCGGGCGTGCAGCAGGTCTTCGACGAGGCGGGCCGTTGCACCGACGAAGCGATCGAGAAGAGGATTCGCGGCGTGGCTGGGAACCTGATCGACTACATCCGGGCGAATATTTGCCCGCGGGTGGCGCTCGAGCAGATGGTGCGCGAAGAACTGGAGCGGCGGGTGGCGTGAGGGGCTTTCAAGGGAGGCGCCATCGAGAGGGGCGGCAAGCGACCGGCCCCTCCGGCACATGCCGGTCGCCGCGACGTCCGCGCGAACTCGCGTTCCGGGCCGCCGACAATCGCGTCTACTGATGCAGGATTTGGCTCAGGAACAGCTTGGTCCTGTCGTGCCGGGGATTGTTGAAAAACTCGTGGGGTTCGTTCTCTTCGATGATCTCGCCCTCGTCCATGAAGATGACCGTATCGGCGACGGTCTTGGCGAAGCCCATCTCATGGGTAACGACGAGCATGGTCATGCCGGATTCGGCGAGCGCCACCATCACGTCGAGGACCTCCTTGATCATCTCCGGATCCAGCGCCGAGGTCGGCTCGTCGAACAGCATGACCTTGGGGTTCATGCACAGCGACCGGGCGATGGCGACCCGCTGCTGCTGGCCGCCGGAAAGCTGGCCGGGGAATTTTTCCGCCTGTTCGGGAATTTTCACCCGCTCCAGGTACTGCCGGGCGGCTTCCTCGGCCTCTTTCTTCGGAGTGTTGCGGACCCAGATGGGCCCCAGCATCAAGTTGTCGAGCACGGTCAGGTGCGGGAACAGATTGAAGTGCTGGAAGACCATGCCGACCTCGCGGCGAATTTCCTCGATCCGCTTCAGGTCGTTGGTCAATTCGATGCCGTTGACGATGATTTGGCCCTTCTGATGCTCTTCCAGGCGGTTGATGCAGCGGATCAGGGTCGATTTTCCGGACCCCGACGGACCGCAGACGACGATGCGCTCTTGCGCCTTGACTTTCAGGTTGATGTTCTTGAGAACATGAAATTCACCGAACCATTTGTGCATGGCGACGATTTGAATGATGTCGTCTTCGCCCTTGGAAGACTCGAGCGGCGCCTTGTTTTCGGCAAGGCTTTCGGTGTCAGCCATTTTCCCGGCTCCCTGTTTAATG
>JBHICL010000794.1:0-1557 GCA_046759605.1 Alphaproteobacteria bacterium
CGGCCGAGCTGGTATACCGAGAACCTGGGAACGAAATCGTTCCTGGAGGCCATGGTGAACTCGCGGTTCCGTGAGCAGTACGTGGATGCGCTCTCGGTGTACTTGCGCGAGCAAGAGCTGGCAGGCCTGGACATCTGCACCGACGGTGACTGCCGCTTCGACAACGCCGTAGGAGGACAGAGCTGGACCAGCTATCCGCCTCACCACATGTCGGGCTTCGACCACGGCAGGCCGCGGCCTACTCCGGCGGGCAAGGGCGGACTGTGGTTTCCGCGCGGGCACATCCTGCACGATTATCTCGAATCGCGCGTGATGCCGAGCATCGTCGGTCCTGTCGGCCGCGGCGATCTGCAGTACACTGCGATGTGGAAGACGGCGCAGCGCCTGACCAAGAAGCCCGTCAAGTTCGGCACCGTGACACCCGAACTCGTCGCTTTCGCGGTCAGGGACCACCACTACAAGGATATCCGCGCACGCATCCTCGCTATCAGTGACGCCTTCAACGAGGAACTGACGGCCCTCGCCGGGGCGGGCTGCCCCATCATCCAGATGGAGGAACCGCAGATTCACCTCCTTGCCGCGCGCGGCATTGCCGACGATGTCATTAATCCGGACTTTATGGTGGAGGTGTTCAACAACACCGTGAAGGGCTTCCGCGGCAGGACCGAGGTGTGGTGCCACACCTGCTGGGGAAATCCGTCGCAGCAGCGCATGTTCGCGCAGGTGCAAAGCTACGAGCCGGCGCTCGAGGCCATGAACCGGGTCGACGCCGACGTGATCACGTTCGAGTGCTGCAGCTCGGGCGGCATCGACCTGACGGCGATCGGCGAGCGCATCACCGACAAGAAGGTGGCAATCGGAGTCATTGATCACCACACACTGCAGGTGGAGCAGCCAGCGGAAGTCGCCGACCTCATCCGCCGCGCATTGAAGCACATTCCGGCCGAGCGGCTCGTCATCTGCTCGGACTGCGGCATGGGTCGGGAGGGCATGAGCCGCCGCCACGCCTCCTACAAGATGGTGGCATTGGTCCGGGGGACAAACATCGTGCGCCGGGAGCTCGGGCTGCCGGAAGCCGAATGCCTCGCCGCCGATGAGCGCTTTTCGCTGGTCGAGGTCGAATAGGCGTCTCTGCCGACCCACCACGTTTATGTCAGCATGGAAAGAGGTCGTGCAGTTTCTTCGTCCCTAGGCTGAAAGCTTGCAGCGTGGATGACACTGGGTTAATCAGGCTGACAGCTCCGATCGCGACCGCTGTGCGCGCTTTCGTCAGGTAGCCTGGCGCGTCGATCGCCGTGGTGGCAGAGGAGGACAACCCATGAAAGCTGCCTGGTACACCGAACTCGGCGCCGCGCGCGACGTGTTGCGCGTCGGCGAACTCGCCACGCCCGCACACGGTCCCGGGGAGGTGCGCGTGCGGGTGACCGTGTCCGGCGTCAATCCGTCTGACTGGAAGGCGCGCCGCCGCGGGCGCGGTGGCGGCATGCCCTTTGCGCAGATCATCCCGCACAGCGACGGCGCCGGCGTCGTCGATGCGCTCGGCGACGGGGTCGCGGG
>JBHICL010000795.1:0-1551 GCA_046759605.1 Alphaproteobacteria bacterium
CCCACCCCCCGTTAGCCTGAAAAACAGCCGCTCTTTCGCTTAGCCTCTGTGGCGCGCGCAGGGGGGAGCGGGAAAGCATGGGTAGCAGTTACGGTGAACCACTGCATTACCCATCCACAATCTCGCTCCCTGTGATTTGCCTCAAATCGTGTGAGTCACGTGGCCTTGTGCGGCATAAGAGCCTTGGGACTCCTTGGGGGGTGTGCGCTTGGCGGGCGCAAAGGCCAGGCTCCTAGGCCTTGTCGATGAAGCCGTAGGCCGCGTTATCGCGCCGGACGCCGGCGAGTTCGTATTCGCGCTTGATCTGGACGAACTTGTCCGCCTGCATTGGCGTGTAGTCGGCACGCAGTTTGAGGTTGTACAGCCTCGCTGAGTTGTGGCCAAAGATCGCGTTCTTGACAAAGCTGTCGGCCGGTCCGAGCGGGCTGAAGCCATGCTTCTTCCGCATGTCCTCGGGGATCTCGAGACGGCGGAACGCCTCGATCTGCCACTGCGGCGAGCCGTACCACAGCGAGTCGGTACCCCACACCACGTGGTCGGCGCCCATGCCTTTGATGTACGTGCCGAGCAGCGCCGCCGCGAAGCGCGGGTTGGCCGTAGCCGAGTTGGCGAAGCTGGTGCCGAGCTCGGCGTAGACGTTGCTCACGCCGTGCGCCCCGGGCACCCTCGCGAGGTCGCTCGCCCACGTGATCTCGCCGTTGGCCTCGAACTGGGCGAGGGCCCGGTCGGGCAGCTCGAGGAACGGCTGCAGGCAGCCGTGATAGATGATGAAGTTGATCTGCGGCCAGTCCTTCGCGGCCTTCCCGAGGTCCCGGGGGGTTTGGTACTGCCACACGCCCGGCCAGCTCTTCTCATAGTCGGCCGGCATCAGGCCCTTGTGGATGCACACGTTGCGGATGCCCGCCTTCACGATTTTCTCGTAGAAGGGGTAGGCAAGTTTCTCATCATCGAGCCGCCACGGATACTTGGTTGTCGGCGCCAGCGGGTCGCCGATCGTGTAGCCCTTCCAGCTATCGGGGTGGACCTCCGCGATGGCGCGGTCGACCTCGTCCATCCAACCGTCCTGGCCCGGCGTGAAGACAAAGTGGCCAAGCATGCGCCGCGAGCCGGCGACCCTGTTGACCATGTCAACCGCTTCCCTGATCTGGTCGTTCGGCAGAAGCCACCATGCCGGGTCGTCGAACGGCGCGCCGCTCAACACCGCCACCTTGGTGTCGCTGTTGAGGAAGATCTGACGCACGTAGTTCTCGAACTTGTAGTAGCTGAGCGTCAGCTGGTCCTTAGTCAGCGCGGGATTCCAGTTCTCCGAGGCGAACACACCGAGCCCCAGAAGGCCTTCCTGCTTGAAGCCGTCATGCACGAAGTGGGTTTGGTCGTCAAAGATGAATTGGTTGAGCAGCCCCGCGGCGCGCGCTTTCGAGACCTCGGGCGCGGCGGCCTCGGCCTTGGTGACGTTGAAGACCAGCCCGTAGACCTCGTTCATCGCCAGGAAGGCGGCGGCCATACCGCAGCTAGTCGTCAAGAACTCGCGGCGGTTCAGGCCGAGGCGCT
>JBHICL010000796.1:0-1539 GCA_046759605.1 Alphaproteobacteria bacterium
GAGAGCCGACCTTCGGGCGGCAACGTCCGCTCTTCAACCGGTTCCTTCCGCTTCAGCCTAGGGAGCGGACCCGGCCGGCGGTGCCGCTGTAGGCCCGCTCCTGACCCTGGCTGTGTGAAAACGTGGCTGATGGTAAAACTTTGTCTCGTATGATTCGCGGAGCAAATGATGAAACGTTTTGTCGAGGGCGTTGATCGTGGACAGGTGACGCTGTTTCCCGAATGTCTCGAGGATTGGGTCGGTGCGGATAATCCGGTACGGGTGATTGAGGCCTTTGTCGAGGCGTTGGACTTGGGCGAATTCGGGTTCAGCAGCGTTGATCCGAAAGCGACCGGGCGGCCTTCCTATCATCCCTCGGTGCTCTTGAAGCTCTACATCTACGGCTATCTCAACCGGGTGCAATCGAGCCGTCGTCTGGAACGGGAGGCCGGGCGCAATGTGGAGGTCATGTGGCTGACCGGCCGCCTGGTTCCGGACCACAAGACGATTGCCGACTTTCGCAAGGATAACGGCCCGGCGATCCGGAAGGTCTGCGCTCAGTTTGTCACGCTCTGCCGCAGGTTGGGTCTGCTTGCCGAGGCGAAGGTTGCGATCGACGGCAGCAAGTTCAAGGCGGTGAACAACCGGGACCGCAACTTCACGGCCGCAAAGATGAAGCGTCGTATGGCGCAGATCGAGGAGAGCGTGGCGCGCTATCTACGTCAGCTCGACAGCGCCGACCGGCAGGAGCCCTCGCCTGCCCTGGCCATGCGCACGAAGCGTCTTGAGGAGAAGATCGCAAAGCTGAGAGAAGAGATGGGGCGCCTCAAGGCGCTCGACGCTGAGCGTCAGGCGGCGCCGGATCAGCAGATCTCCTTGACCGATCCGGATTCCCGCTCCATGGCCACCAGTGGCCGCGGCTCGGGTGTTGTCGGTTACAACGTCCAGGCCGCCGTCGATACCACGTCTCATCTGATCGTGAGCCACGTGGTCACCAACGTGGGCAACGACCGTTCTCAACTCTCCCCAATGGCCAAGGAAGCGAAAGGCGCGCTCGGTGTTGACGAGCTGGATGTCGTGGCGGATCGCGGCTACTTCGACAGTGAAGAGATCCTAGCCTGCGAGCGGGCTGGGATAGCGGTCACCTTGCCGAAACCTTTGACCTCGGGGGCCAAGGCGCAGGGACGCTTTGGCAAGCAGGACTTCCGCTACCTCGCCCATGAGGATGTCTACATCTGCCCAGCCGGCGAGCGCCTGACCTATCGTTTCACGCGGGAAGAAGGTGGACTAGCCCTGCGGCGCTATTGGACCAACGCTTGCGCGGCCTGCGCCATTAAGGACCGCTGCACCCCGGCCAAGCAGCGCCGCGTCTCGCGTTGGGAGCATGAGGCTGTGCTCGAAGCCGTTCAACGGCGGCTCGACGAGAACCCCCAGGCCATGCGTCAGCGGCGCGAGACTGTCGAGCATCCTTTTGGCACCATCAAGTCCTGGATGGGCGTCACCCATTTCCTGATGAAGCGGCTGAAGAACGTGCGCACCGAAATGGCGCTGAGCGTGCTC
>JBHICL010000797.1:0-1539 GCA_046759605.1 Alphaproteobacteria bacterium
CGCGGTGCGTGGCCGCGATGGAGGCCTTCAACGCGCCCTATTCGACGACGCTCCTCGAGATCGACGCGACCGGCATGTATGACACAGCCGCCGAGCGGATGGGGAAGATCTTCGTGACCGCGGAGCTCGGGGGCGGCGGGACGTCGCGGGCGGAGACGGTCGCCATCGCGAGGCGCGGGATCGGGAACGTTCTCATCCACGCCGGCATCCTGGAGGGGAAGGTTGAGAACCGACCATCGATGCACCTGGATATGCCCGACGGCGACTGCTACGTGACCGCCGAGCGAAGCGGTCTCCTGGAACCTTGTGCGGACCTGGGAGCCGGGGTCGAGAAGGGCGAGCCCATCGCGCGCGTGCACGACGTCGAGTGCACCGGCCAGTCGCCCACCGAGTACCCCGCGCGGCGCGGCGGCATATTGATCGGGCGTCACTTTCCAGGTCTTGTTCGGCCCGGCGATACACTCGCCGTCATCGCGGTGCCGAAACTGTGAAATGCGGAAGACGCGTGGCGCCTCAACGTTTGGGCGCGGTCGGCAACGACGGTGCATTCGGTTTATCGCTTAACCGGCGCCGAGGCGAGGTCCTCGTTTTCGAGACCCGGCCATGCTCCGACGGTTCTGAGCCGGTTCGGCGGGTTGGTCTCGGGACACTGCGGATGGCTTCGCATGCGGCGTGTTGACCCGATCTGGTCGCGCACGCAACACTGCATGCCAGCTGGAGACAGCCTCGGCCACAGGATGCCGCGGATGGTTGTCAGCTGTTCCGGACGAGGGGTGGTTTCGCTCATGACACTGCAAGAAGTGACCGAGCGACCAAAAAGGGCGTCGCGCGTTTTTCCGGAGTCCGAGTTCGAGGCTCGACTGGCCCGGGTACGCCAGGCGATGGGTGAGCGGTGTCTCGACGCCGTTCTGGTTTCCAGCCCTGAAAACATCTTCTACCTTACCGGCTTGGACTATCAGGGGTACTTCGCCTACCAGGCTTTGATCGTGCCCCTGGAGGGTACGCCGGTCCTGATCACCCGTGCCATGGAACGCGCAATCATTCGGGACAGGGTCCCGAACGTCCGCCACGTCGGTTACTCGGACGGCGTGGCGACGTTGCCGCCGGCCGGCGCGGCGGACACGGATCTTCTGATGGCCGAGCGACGGGAGAGTGGCGAGGTTGCCGGACTCAGACCGTGGTCGACCAGCATAGGCATTCCGACCCGCGAATCCGCAAGCCACCCGTCGCCTTTTGCGCCCGCCGGGCACGCGACATCCACGGCGTTGAAGGACTGTGGTCTGGCGCGTTCCCGCCTCGGCGTAGAGAAGGCCAGCTCGCTCCTGCCCTTAGGGATTGTCGAGGAGATCGTGGACGGCCTACCGGAGGCCCAGTTCGAGGACGCGTCGGATCTGGTCACTGATTGCCGTCTGGTCCAATCGCCGCTCGAGCTGGAAAACACGCGGAAGGCGGCTGCGGTTTCGGAATCAATGATGTTGGCGGCTATTGCGGCAGCGGGTCCCGGCGTCGCCAAGCGAGATGTGTTGGCCGCGATTTACC
>JBHICL010000798.1:0-1536 GCA_046759605.1 Alphaproteobacteria bacterium
CGCTGATCCGCCAGTTCGGCCTGCTCTTCGAGATCGCCCGCCGCAACCGGGCGCGCGGGTTTAAGCCCGTCGGGCTGTTCGATTTGCTGCGGCTCTTCCGGCGCGAGCAGCGCCTCACCCAGCTTTACCCGTTGACCCAGTGACGCGATCCCGATGCGCCGGAGGGATGTCTTGTTGGCAATGATGACACGGATCCCGGGTAGGGCACAGGAGACCCTGGCGCGCCTTCACGTCGGGCGCGGCCATGCCGTTTTGCGAGCGAGGGCTGCGAAACCTTCTGACCGGCGGAGCGCGGACGCCGGGTGCGGCGCTTCCGTCGAACCGGGCGCAAGTGTTACAACAAGAATCGAACGCCCAGGAGAGTGTTAGATGATGACGCATATGTTTTTGTGGATCACGCAGAAGTCGCCCATCGCGCGGCGCCTGATCTTCAAACATTTTTTTCAAAGACTGGCGGGACTTTCCAGTGAGCTCGATTGGTGGACGTTCATGAACTATGGCTACGCCGAGCTCGACGATGGCGCGAGGCCGATCCTGCTGGACGCCAAAGACCGGCCGGAACGGTACTGCGCTCAGCTGTACCACCATGTTGCCGGCGGCGCCGATCTCGAAGGAAGGGACGTGCTCGAGGTCAGTTGCGGTCGCGGCGGGGGCGCGTCCTACGTTTGCCGATACCTTGGGCCAAAAAGCGTAACCGCGATAGACATCTCGGCGAACGCGATCGCGTTTTGCCGTCGCGTTCACAGCGTGCCCGCGCTGCGGTTCCTGGAGGGAGACGCTGAGAACATTGCCGTTTCGGAAAATCGTTTCGATGCGGTGATCAACGTGGAGGCGTCTTTCTGCTACGGAAATATCGACAGGTTCTTCTCCGAGGTCGAAAGGGTTCTGCGGCCCGGCGGCTACTTCCTGTACGCGGATCTCAGACTGGCACACGAGGTTGACGACCTCATGCAGTCGTTGCGGCGGTCCGATCTCGTGTTGTTGCAGGCAAGGGACATTACCGAGAACGTCGTGCGGGCGCTCGAAGTCGACAACGATCGGCGCGTCGGTGCGGCGGATCAAACGGCCCCGTTGCCGGTCCGGGGACTCATCAGGACTTTCGCCGGCGTTGAGGGAACGCGAATGCCAAGGCTGCTGAGGTCGAGGCGGATGCAATATTTCAGCTTCGTTTTGCAAAAACCGGCCCTGGGCGCGCCGCGGTCGACCGAATCGGCGGCGTTGCGCCGGCCCGCGGTCCACGCGCGCGAGACGGCCGCCGCAATCGCCGGCGACACGGCCGCCGCCCGGTCGTAAGGATCGATGCTGATGTCGCAAAAGCCCGTGACCTTGGCGTTTGTCGGAGACGTCATGCTCGGTCGCCGCGTGAACGACCAGATCGGATCGCGGCATCCCGCAGCGTTTTGGGACGACGTGCTGCCTCTTCTGCGTTCGGCGGACGCGGTCATCGCCAACCTCGAGTGCCCCATCACCAACCACACCAAAGAGTGGCGCCGCACGTGGAAGGCCTTTCGCTTCCGCGCCGATCCAAGCGCCGTG
>JBHICL010000799.1:0-1534 GCA_046759605.1 Alphaproteobacteria bacterium
CGCCGCCTGGTCCGGACTGACGGGCTCTCCGCCGGGCCGGGGAGGCGCCGGAGCCGATCCCGCCTGTCGAGCGGAGGAGGAGAGGGTCGTGCGCAAGAGCGACGAGCGGATCCTGACGACCCACGTCGGCAGCCTGCCGCGGCCGCCGGCCCTGCGTGATCTCCTCGTGCGGCAGGACCGCGGGGAGGCCGTCGACGGCGCGGCGCTCATGCGGGAGGTCGAGGCAGCGGTGCGCCGGGTCGTCTCGAGGCAGCTCGAGGTCGGCCTCGACATCGGCAACGACGGTGAGCAGCCCCGCCCGGGATTCTCGACCTACGTGGCCCTGCGCATGCGCGGCTTCGGCGGCGAGAGCCGGCGTCGCCGGCCGCGCGACCTGACCGACTTCCCGGACTACGCGGCCCTGCTCGAGTACCGGCGTCGGCTGGCGGCGAGGATGTCCAACGCCCCACAGGCCGTCGCCGAGGTCGAGTACGCCGATCTGAGCGAGGCGATGCGCGAGCGCGACGTCTTCCTCGCCTGCACCGAGGCCGAGCCCAGGAAGTTCCTCGAGCGCTTCATGACCGCGGCTTCGCCCGGCGTGATCGCCACGATCCTGCTCTCCGCCTACTACGACTCCCACGAGCGCTATGTCATGGCGCTGGCCCGGGAGATGCGGAAGGAGTACGAGCTGATCCACGCGAGCGAGCTCGTCCTCCAGCTTGACTGCCCGGACCTCGCCATGGAGCGGGCGCGCTTCTTCCAGGACGAGCCGCTCGAGCGGTTCCTCCAGGCGGTGGAGCTCCACATCGAGGCGATCAACGGGGCGATCGCGAACATCCCGCCCGACCGCGTGCGCCTGCACGTCTGCTGGGGCAACTACGACGGCCCGCACGTCCACGACGTTCCGCTCGAGGCCGTCCTGCCGCTGCTCTACCGGGCCCGGGTCGGCGCGCTCTCGCTGCCCCTGGCCAACCCGCGTCACCAGCACGAGTACCGGGTGCTCAAGCGCTCCCCGCCGCCCGCGTCGATGCTGCTCCTGCCCGGCGTCATCGACAGCACGACCAACTACGTCGAGCACCCCGAGGTCGTCGCCGACCGGATCTGCCAGGCGGTCGAGGCCATCGGCGACCGGACCCGGGTGATCGCGTCCACCGATTGCGGCTTCGGGACCTTCGCGGGGTCGGAGAACGTGGCGGAGAGCGTGGTGTGGGCGAAGCTCCGCGCCCTTACCGAAGGGGCGGCGCTCGCCTCGGCGCGCCTGTGGGGCTCGTAATCGGCCTTGTCCCGGTCGCGGTGCCGACCTGGCTGTTGCTGTCGCTGGCTTCCATGGCGCTGGTGGGGACGGCGGACCTGCTCCTGCGTCGCGCCACGCTCCGGGGCATCAGGCCCGCCTCGTTCATGGTCGTGCAGTCCTGGTTCTTCGGCCCCGCCGCCCTGGCCTGGGCCGTCGCCACCAGCAGCCTCCGCTGGAGCCGCGGCCTCCTCTTCGGACCGATGGCGGGCGTGCTGGCCTTCGTGGCGGGCTACACCTTCCTGCGCAGCCTCCAAGCCCCGG
>JBHICL010000800.1:0-1533 GCA_046759605.1 Alphaproteobacteria bacterium
ATGACGTCGAAGTACGAGATGCCGATGAACTCGGCGATGATGAACGCGGCCGCGCCCATGATCGGCGGCATGATCTGGCCGTTCACCGAAGCGGCCACCTCGATGGCGCCGGCCTTGACGGCCGGCATGCCGATCCGGCGCATCACCGGGATCGTGAACGTTCCCGTGGTGACCGTATTCGCCACCGACGAGCCGGAGATCAGTCCCGTCATGCCCGAGGCGAGGATCGCCGCCTTGGCGGGACCACCGCGGAACTTGCCCACGAGCGCGAAGGCCAGGTTCAGGAAGTACTGGCCGGCGCCCGCCTTCTCCAGAAGCGCCCCAAACAGAACGAACAGAAACACGAAGCTCACCGACACGTCGATCGGAATGCCAAAGATCGCCTCGCCGCCGAGCCACTGATAGCCGATGAGCCGGGGAACCGAGACTCCCTTGTGGGAGATGATCTCCGGCATCGACTGCCCGAACACGGAGTAGACCAGGAAAACGATCGCCACGATGACCAGGGGCACCCCGATGGCGCGCCGCGTGGCCTCCAGCAGAAGGATGATGCCGATGCCCCCGAGGATGGCCTCCACCGGCAAGCTGAACCCGAGGAAATCGTACTGGAGCAGGATGCCCCGGCGGGCGACGAGACCGTCCCAACCCAGGAACAGATACAACGCGCACCCGGCGCCCAGGATGGCCAGGGCCACGTCGTAGATGGGTATGCGCCGCGTCGCCAGGCCCTTGCTCGCCGGATACATCAGGAAGCAGAGCAAGAGGCCGAAGGCCAGATGGACGCCCCGCGCCGGCACATCGACGATGATGCCGAAATCAAAGTCGAACGGCAGCGGGGAGGCGATCCATAGCTGGAACAGCGACCACCCCGCCGCGATGATGCTGATCACAACCGCAAGACGTGGGCCCTGCTTGCGACCCGTGTATTCGACCTCTTCCAGGGTCTTCTCGACGTCCTCCTGGCTTGGCGGGGCCGGAGAGGGATGCGCTTCGGACATTGACCCGATCCAATCACAAAAACCACGCAAGAAAGTGCCGGCGGCCCGCTAAGGGGCCGCCGGGTACAAAGACAAATACTGGGTTACATCCAGCCCTGTTCCTTGTAGTACTTCGCGGCCCCGTCGTGCAGCGGCGCCGACAGGCCGTCCTTGATCATGTTCGCCGGATCGAGATTGGCGAACGCCGGATGCAGGGCCCGGAAGTCATCGAGGTTCTCGAAGACCGCGCGGGTGACCTCGTAGACCACGTCCTCCGGCACTTCCGCGCTGGTGACGAACGTCGCCATCACGCCGAAGGTGGTCACGTCGTCGGCGGTGGTCTTGTAGGTCCCCTTCGGGATCGTCGCGAAGGCGTAGTAGGGGAATTCCTCCACCAGGGCATTCTCGACGTCACCGGCAAGGTTGATGATCCGCGCGTCGCAGCCGTCCGTGGCTACCGACACGCCGGCGTTCGGCACGCCGACCGTATAGCCGTAGGCATCGATCTTGCCGTCGCACAGCGCCTTCGACTGCTCGGTCGAGGTGAGCTCGGTGG
>JBHICL010000801.1:0-1533 GCA_046759605.1 Alphaproteobacteria bacterium
GGGGTGTGGCTCTCATCCTGATCACGCAGCCACACGAACAGCCTTTCGGAGTGGCGCGAGCGTGAGGTGAAGCGCCGCGTGCCAGCGGTCGCTGAGCGCCAGGGCGCGCAGGTTGATCACATCGCGAGCGGTCTGTTCTTTCCACCGGGCGCCACCCCGTTTCATGCGCACGGTGAAAAGGCTCTTACACGTCGCTTCCGTGGCGCCACTCCCGATGGGAAGGCCACGGCGGCGCGCACCGGGATAGCCGAGAAGCTCGCGGTGATTCTCGATATAGGTGATGGCTTCGTGCACGGGCTGGTGCTCCCCGACGCGGACGTGGCGCCGTCCGGACGCTCGTAATGTGGTGAGAATGGCATCGGGTGCCGCGTTGCGGTTGAGCAGATCCACACGCCAGCGGCCGAGGACCTCGTGGCCGTGCGCCTCGCCGTACACGACCCGCGCGGCGGCAGCCAGCTTCTCCAACAGGTGCCAGAAGTCGAGCAATTCGTGCACGGTCGTGCCCAACGTCGTCTCGTCGAGGGCCGAGCGCAGCAGGTTGCGCATCTCAGGGGCGCCATCGGAGAGCAGCACGACCCGCAGGTCGGGCCGCTGCTGGAGAATCGCCACCGCGTCGGCGAGGAGCCGGTCACAGAGATCGACCGGATCGACGCTCGGGACGGCGCCCTGACGGATCGTATGGAGCGCCGCGCCGCTCTCGTCGTGGAACGTGACGGTGGCGCAGTAGGCCATTCGATAGACGCGCTGCACGGGCCGCTTCGGCGCGCCGTTGCGCGGCCGGCCGACGGGACGGGCGCGCGGTTCCTCCATCGGCAGCGACACCCGATCGATCCCAAAGCTCACTGACCGCGCCGGCGGCGGGATCTCCAGAGCCACGATCAGCGCGTCATCGATGTCGGTTTTCTTCCTCCCATAGAGGGCTCCCACGGCGTGGCCGACCCGCTCAAAACTGCAGCGACTGTACGGCAGCCGACCCAGGCGGTGCGCGGTCTCTTCGGCCTCGCGCGACGGCCCGTGCTGCAGCAGGTGCGCCATGGCCGCGGCCGTTTCCGGCAGCCACCCGCCGTCGACCGCGCCGGTCCGCAGACTGATGGCGTCGACCACCTTGCCCTTGCGCTCGGCACGGTACAGCGACCGGGTGACCACGACATCGCCCGCCAGCGTGTAGTAGCGGCCGTCAACGCGATGGACCCGAGTGTGCACGCGCCCATCGATGACCACCGCCGGCGCATCGACATCGAGCGCCGTCAGGATACGCTGATGCGCGGCCCGTTCGACCTCGGCCGAACGCTCGCCGACCTCGCGCTCAATGTGGGCATAGTCCACCGCCCGGCCGCCGGCGGCTCGTTGCGTCGCGCGTTCGGTGCAGGCCACCAGCCGCTCCACGGCCTCTGCCAAGGGCTTGCAGTCATCGGGAATTGCGATCATGATGGGCATTGAGGGCATCCTCCTTCTGTGAGTGTGGCAACTGCAGAAGATGATACAGGCTCTGCCCTCAATTCAGTTCCTTCCTCAGATCAGGATTGAGCGAAA
>JBHICL010000802.1:0-1529 GCA_046759605.1 Alphaproteobacteria bacterium
CGACCCGAAGCCGACATTTTCAGTACATTCGGCATCCCCATATTCGACGCTATTACTCCTGACAGTATTATTGGGCGTGGACCAATCAGATGGGGCAGGTCAGGCATCATCGCCATGTACACCGCGTACTTAGTCGAAATGAACTTCAAACGGCACATCCCGGGATTCAGCGTAAGCCGGCATCTTCGAGCAACGCCCGCACCTTCGCGACCGGAACGCCCAGATTGGAGCCGCCGTATTCAGGTAGAATGGCGGCGTTGACCGCGACCACTGAGCCGTTAATGTCGAGCACGGGACCGCCGCTTCCGCCGTGGGTCGTTTCTGCGTCGTACACAATCGTCACCGGGGTAGCCTGGCTGACAATGCCGCGGCTGGCGAGCGGCGCGATATGCCCTTTCTCAGCCAGGCGAGCGGCCACGCTCCAGAATCCGGTGTCCTCGGTTTTCTGAAGCTCTTCTATAAAGTCTTCGCCCGACTGGGCCAGCATAGAGCGGAGGCCGGTCGGGTAGCCCATGACAATTACTTCGTCCCCGGGGACTGGAGGCGCGTCGGCGAGCTTCAGGCCGGGCATCGGCTCGGCCACGTCCTTACGGCGCAAAACTGCGAGGTCTGCGTCCTCACTTGCCCGCACCAATTCGACCGTGCCGGCCGCTTCCTTGCCGACCACATAGACGATGTACTTTATCATCACCGGCTCAAGACCCTGGTCGGCCAGCGCTTCGACATTCGCGTCATTTTCCCACGGCAGCGCCACGTGCCGGTTAGTGACAAGCGCGCCGCCGTCGCCGACGGCAAACCCGGTGCCGGTGAACTGGCGTTCGGCCACCGGACCGTCACCTTCCAGCGACAGTAACGGCTGGCCTATGGGCGAGATCAACGGGCGGCCGTCGTCATCGACGACGTGGCGCAGCATCCGGCCGCTCGAACGTTCCCGAAACCCGTAGGCGCCCTGGAGAAACACGACCAAGGACATCGATCCGGCGATCACCCGCGCGCTGGCCTGGGAGCGCCGCTCCAAAAGCGCCAGACGTTCCGCGTTCGAAGACAGCCGGTGCCCGAGTTCCTGACGCAGCGCCTTCAGGTCGCTCGGAGTCAGCGCCTCTTCCCTGGCGCGTGCTAACGCTCCCGCGAAGCTCTCGAGCCGGGTGGCGCCTGTTTCGATTCGTTGCTGGAGCAGAACGTTCAGCCGGTTCTGCTGGTAGGCCAGAGCCGCGAGAGCGACTATCGCGAGAATGACGCCAACCCGGAACAGGCGTGTGGTTTCATGCATCAGGGGCCTAAGAAGTCCGTAGAAGGCCCTAAACACGCGGTTAGCGACCGGCTGGCGGCTGACACGGAGATAGACGAGGCAGTCGCTCAGTATATCGGCGACCATTTTGCGAACCGGCCGGTCCTCGCGGTAAAGGCGAAAACGGGACAACGGCCCGGTTTCGCCGAACTCTATCATGTCGCGATGCTCGAGCTTTTGGGCGGTGACGCGAACGCCGTTCACCCATACCGGCCGGCCCTCGAGAGCCTCGATTTCATAG
>JBHICL010000803.1:0-1528 GCA_046759605.1 Alphaproteobacteria bacterium
GGCGAGGGCGGAGGCAGCGGGGGGAGGCCGGCTTCGGCGTACACGCGGTCGAGGCTGTGCGGGACCCGGGTCGTACGGGTCCGCTCCGGGGTCACGCGGCGCAGCTTGTCTCGGGTGCGAGCCGCGGGGGCGTAGCGGTAGGGCTCGCGCTTGTGCAGCAGGTGCCAGACGATCGTGATGAGCTTTCGCGCCAGAGCCGTCACGGCGGCGTTGTGGCCCCGCTTGTGACGGACCCTCCAGTAGGTGGCCGTCAAGGGCGAGGAGCTGCGCGCCAGTACCTGGGCGGCCTCGATGGCTAGCGAGCGCGCGGTACAGGGGCCTGCCTTGGTGATCGTGCCGTGATGGCAGCGGCCCGCAGACTGGCGGACCTTCGGGACGAGCCCGAAGTAGGCGGCGAGCTTGGGCGGGGTGGGGAAACGCTGGATGTCGCCGATGGCTGCGAGCAGCGCGATGGCCACGGTGATGTTGATTCCCGGGATGGTCATCAGCAGCTTGGCCGACTCGGTGATCGAGGCGTGGGCGCGTAGCTGCGCGTCGGCCGCTGCGACGCGGGCCTCGATCTGCTCGAGCAGCTCCAAGGCGTTGTCGAGCACGAAGCGCTCGGTCGCAGGCAGTGCCAGCTCGTGCATCCAGCGACGCGTCTTGCGCGCAAAGGGGGTCACGCCCTCGGGGAGCGCGAGGAGCCGGCGGTTGAGCAGGGAGCGGATCGTGTTCTTGGCCGCCGTCTGCTGCTTGATCAGGAGCCGGCGGTGCGAGATCAGCTGCCGCAGCGCCCAGGCCTCGTCGTCGGGCAGCTGTACGGCCGGCAGGAAGTCGACGCGCAAGAGCTGGGCCAGGGTGCGCGCATCGACCTTGTCGGTCTTGATCTTGGCGTGGGCGATGGCCTTGACCTGGAGCGCGTTGACCACCACGACGCGGCCCGCCGCGGGCGCGAGAATCGCGTGGATCGCCCAGCTGTGGAAGGTGGCCTCGAGGGCGACCTGGTCGTCGGGGGTGAGCCGGCGCGCAAAGGCCTCGAGCGCCTCTCGCGTCGCCGCGATGCGGAACTCGCGGCGCCGGCGGCCGTCCGGCGAGAGCCGGCAGACCTGGATGAACTCCTTGTGGACATCGAGCCCGTAGAACATGACACTCTCCCTTGTTGGTGAGTCCCGGGAGAGCGGCTGCGGCACCCGCATCCGTCGGGGAAAGCGACAGCTATCTATTCGCGCTCGCAGCGCATCCGGGTGGGTCGTAGGGCGGCCAGGTACGATGACGGGCTCGAAGCCCATACACCAGACGGCCGTCCCCGCGGACTCCCGGCCTCTCCCGGGACTCCAGCCTTCCTCCGCGCCGGGGCCGTTCCCATTGCCCGGAGTCGGAAGGGGATCGCCCTTCCTCGCGGGGCGCAAGCACGTTCCCCGAGACACGCGAACTACATACCCGGTACGATGACGCGAGGCGGGGGGTGAGGATCGGAGGAGACGATGCGCTCACCTGTCGAGCCCGGAGCCTCTTCTACCAATGACAGATGAAAACTACCAACGAGAGA
>JBHICL010000804.1:0-1526 GCA_046759605.1 Alphaproteobacteria bacterium
ATGCCAGACCCAGCGTTCGTCGCTGATCGCGTCCACCGGTTCAATCGCAACCTCGACATCGAAGAAGTGACGGGCCCAGGCCTCGAGCACGCGGCACAGGGCATTCACCCCGGGGCGGCCGAAACTGAAATCGAGCACCGTATCGTGGCATTCGTCGCGTTGCCAATAAAGCGTCCCGTTGGCCTCGTTAAGCACGTCGAGCTCGACGCTCCGCATCGGGGTCTGGGATAGCGCCACCAGCCGGCCCAGGTCGCCGAAGCCGCCGGTGGCGCTGTACTCCTCGTCGGCCAGCATGATCGCCCCCTCCGGCAAGCCGACCTTCTGGCTGCGGAACAGTAACTCCGCCGCCCGCACCTGGATCGGATCGTCGCAGCCTTCGAGGATGTTGCGCAGGATGACGCGCGTCATTTGATCGATGAACAGCGGCGGCACCGTCACCCGCCCGCCGCGGAACAGGTTGATATAGCAGGTCTCCACCGTACCGGCCGCGATCAAGAGATCGCGAAAGGAAAGCACCACCTGATAGTTTTCGCGGGCATCCGGGTCCGCCAGCTCTTTGAGCTGGTCCGCCGTGACCGTCCGCCGGGGATTGTGGAGCAACGCCTGGTGCAACCGGATCTCGGCGGCGCAGGACTCCTCCACCGGCTGCAGCTCCGGCCGGCGGAAGTAGGCCCGCAGGAAGCCGTCGGTCACGACGAGCTTGCCGTCGACGTTCCGCAGCAAAAGATGAAATCCCGAGGACCGCCAAAAATCCCGCATGGCCGTAACATATCCCGTGCCGCGGCTCCGGTCGAGTGACCGGGGTTGCCGTTCGCGGGCAAGCCGTTCAGGCATCGTCCTCGTCCCCGGGGACCGTCCAAGCCTCGGGAGCCTGCGATTCCGCGGGCGGATGGATGACCTTGAAGCGCTCGTTAATCCCCTCCTCGCCGAAGGATCGCTCCACCGCCAACAGGGTGTGGGTCTTGTATTCGCAGAGGCTCGCCGCGAACTCCGCCTCCACGCGCGCGGCCGGGAGCGCCGCTTCGAGGTCCGGCGCTCCATAGCAGGCGACGAAATGCGCGGCAAGCGCGTCGACCAGCGATTCGTAGACCTGCTCGCTGATCTCGGCGACCTCCACGAGGGTCGACCAGCCGAAGCTTTCGAGACCGAGAAAGCCGTGAGCGAAAGCCTGGCGGGCTTTGCCGCTCAGCGTCGCGGGGTCGGCATCGGCAAAGACAAAGGTTCCCGGAATGGCCCACTCCCCCGGCTCGGCGGCGCGCTCGAAAACGCGCCTGTCCGATTCGTCGAGCCGTATGGTGCGCGGGAAACGCATCATGTTCTCGGGCCTCGCCTAGTCCTAACTTGCCAAGCTGGTCTCGCAATCCCTAACGTGCTACACTCCGGCATCTTTCAGGACGGGGGAGGGGGATGAGAGCGTTTCTTCTGGCTGTGGCCGCCTGCATCGCGATCGGCGTGGGTGCGGCGTTCATTTTGAACAGCCTGGATCCGGACATCATCGACCGCCGGACGGCGGAGAGCGCCAGGCC
>JBHICL010000805.1:0-1522 GCA_046759605.1 Alphaproteobacteria bacterium
ATGCTCGGCCTGTCGCTCGATACGATGGCGGACGGCCACGCGGTCGCGCGCCTCAGATACGGCGACCATGTAACCCGCCCCGGTGGCACGATCGCCGGGCCCGCGCTCATGGCGCTCGCCGACTATGCCATGTACGCGGTGTTGCTGTCGGCCCTCGGCCGGGTCGAGCTGGCCGTCACCACCAGCATGCATGTCAATTTTCTGCGCCGGCCTGGCCCGGTGGACGTGCTTGGCGAGGGGCGCGTCCTGAAGCTGGGGCGGCGCCTCGCGGTCATGGAAGTTACGCTCTACTCCGCGGACGCGCGCGAGCGGCCGGTCGCCCATGTGACCGGCACTTACTCGATCCCTCCGCCCGATGGCGCCGGGTGAGGCCACCCGCCGCCCGGAGCGCATGAGCCGGTCGTTGCCGCTCGCTCGGCTGCCTCCCGGCCGGCTCGCAGAGCCTCGTCCGGCGTGTCCCACCGTCCTGGGACGAGCAGCTTCTTCAGCCTTGCACCCGCCAGCGGGCGACCGGCCGCGATGTAGACGTGGCTGATCGCCCACTTGCCGTTCCTCTGCCGGGTCGCGCGGATGTCGATCCTGTGGCCGTTGCATTCGTGCTCTGCCCATGCGCCGTACGCCGCCGCCTCGGGTTTCCCGGTCATCGTGTCATGCCTCCTGGCCACCCCGGATCCGGTCTTGGGAGAGACGCTCGATCCCCGAGCTCAAGTCTCGAAGGCGTTGCTCGTACCGGATGACCTCCGCGCCGAGTGCGTTCATGGCCGCGGCGGCGTCCTCGTGGTCGCCGAGGGCAAGGTGCCGCTGGAGATCGGCGAGATGACGTTTCATCACTATGCATGACGTCGCCAGCATGCGCGCCACGAACGCGGGGTGTTCATCCATGAGCGTCTCCCTTCGTTGCGGAGGCGGATCCTCGCCCCTCACTGAAAAAACGCCCGACCCCGCCGTTTCATCGTACCGCTAGCCTGAATGACCCGGCATCATTCCACAGCGTTAGGCAAGCCGGGAGGAGGGAAGACGGGAGAGGTTATCCTTTTGCGCGCGGGCCTCGGCCGCGGATGCTTCCAGCCGTCGCGGCGCCGAGGCGGGTCCAGGGATGTTTGTCTCGTGGGATTTCGCTTATACTACCGGGCCGACTCCGACGGCTGCTTCCTCCGATCGACCTCCTCGATGACGCCATCGGGGTCCGCGGCCCGGACGAAAGGTTTTCGGGGTCTGGCCTGCGTCGCTGAAACAGATGAGGAAGGATTCCCTTAGCCATGGCGGAAGACTACAAGCTGAGAAACGTGGGAACGGTCGCGTTGACAATCGGGGCTATTGTCTTCTTGTTGGGAATAGGGGGACTTCTTCTTTATCTCTAGTGGGATGCGTTCAGCGCCCTGGAATTGGGTAGAACAGGGCAAATAATGCTTTGGGCGGCGACGATAATGGGTGTGATCGTGGGCGTGCTGCTCATGTACGCCGGATGGCGGCTGGTGCGATCGTTGGACGGCGAGAACAAACCGAAACAATAGAAGCGGCC
>JBHICL010000806.1:0-1521 GCA_046759605.1 Alphaproteobacteria bacterium
GGCTCACCGCGTGGGCGGCGCGTACGAGCCAGGCCATGTCCTGTGTGCTCAGGTACCGTTTCTGCTGCATCGTCGCCGAGAGCCTGGCGAGGGGGCGGACCAGGTCTTCGTGGGGAACGATGCCGCCTTCTGCTCCGAGCGCAACCACCGCGGCGAGATCCCGCAGGGGGGAGCCGTAGTCCGAGCCGGAAACCAGTTGCAAGCCCGGGTGCGTCGCGGGAATGCCGGCGTAGGTCGCCCGGGCTCGCGCCGGATCCCCATGCATCGAAAAAGCCGCGGCCAGGTGGGCTCGTCCGACCACCGTGAGCCGGCTCTCGTATCGGTCGGCGAAATACCGGAGCTCGGACAGCGAGCCGACGCCGCCCAGCGCCAGCACGTAATGGGCGTACGCCTTGCTCACCAGCGCGTAACGTATGAAGTCTGTGTTCAGCGCATAGTTCTCCAGCCAGGCCAGCGCGCTCGAAAGGACCTGCTCCGGGACGTCGAAGCCCGCGTCGGCCGCGCGCAGCAGGAACTCCGTCACATAGGCGGTGAGCCATGCGCGGCCGCTTCCCCCGCCCCACAGGCTGAAGCCGCCGTTGTGCGCCTGATAGGCCGCGAGCCGCGAGATCGCCCTGTCGATGCGCCTGGACAGCTCGCGATCCTCGCGCAGGCCCAGACCCCGACCCAGGGCGTTCACATAGAGCAGCGGCAGCGCCCGGCTGGTGATCTGCTCGACACAGCCATAGGGATACCTGTCCAGCGCCAGAAGCAGGCCTGCAACGTCCAGCTGCGGCAAGGTGCCGATCGATAGCGCCGCGCTTACGGTCTCGGGACGGAAGCCAGTGGCGATGTCGGGGCCGAGTTCGAGCGACTGACCGGGCGCGAGGCTCGCGGTGAGGCGTTCCGTCACGAAGGGGCTCGCCGGACGGACGCTGATCGTCCGTACTCTCTCGGTCGCGAACCCGTCCGGCCCCTCGACGGTCATGGTGATCTCGGCAACGCCCACGCCCGTGGCGCGCAGCACGCGCCGCACCCGGCGTTCCTCCCCGGCCTCGAGAGCGGCGATCTCGATCGAGGACTCGCCGATCTCCAGCGGACCGTCGACGGCGAGCTCGACACGGTAATCGCCCGGAGCGCCATCGAGATTGCGCAGCACGATAAGGCTCGCGGCCTCGTCGTCCGGGGCAAGGAAGCGCGGCAAGGTCATTCCGGCAATGACCGGAGCACGCACGACGAGGCGGCTCCTGGCCTTGCCAATGCGGCCCCCGCTCCACGCGACCGCCATCAGACGAAGCTGGCCATTGAAGTCGGGAAGCTCCAGGGGGATCGATGCGGTGCCCTGGTCGTCGACGGCGACGATGCCGGAATAGAGGGACACCGTCTCGGTGCTGCGCTCGGGGAGCGCCTGGTCCTGAAGCGCGAACGGATCGTCGCCGCCGGAGCGGATGACGCCCACGCGCTCGCCGGTGGGGTCGATGAGCCGGCCGTAGAGATCGCGCTGCGCGACGGCCAGCGCGCGTCGGCCGAGGTAGTGGGCGA
>JBHICL010000807.1:0-1518 GCA_046759605.1 Alphaproteobacteria bacterium
AACTCGAGGAACGCGTCCCGAAGGCGGATGCGACTTACCGGAACTCCGGAAACGTCCTTCTGCTGAGGATGTTGGGCGCGGAGATCCATCCCTATCCCGATGGGGAGGACGAGGAGGGGGCGGACCGGCGTCTTCGCGGGATCGCGGCTGAATTGAGACGCCGCGGTCGCCACCCCTATGTCATTCCTCTTGCCCCCGGACACAAGCCCCTCGGCGCGCTCGGGTATGTCGTCGCCGCGCAGGAATTATTGACGCAAATGGATCGCGAAAATCTCGCGGTGGACGAGGTGGTTGTCCCGTCCGGCAGCGGAAACACCCATGCAGGCCTCCTCTTCGGGTTGCGGGCGCTTGGATGCCCGGTTCATGTGACCGGAATATGCGTACGGCGCCCGGCATCGGCACAAAGAGAGCGAATCGAGTCCCGATGCCGTGAGATCGCTGGTCTGCTGGGTCTCGAGCCGGTCGTCCAGGACACCGACGTCCGCCTCATGGATGACTTTCTTGCCCCGGGCTATGGGCGCCTCAACGAACCGACCGTTCGCGCGATCGAAATGACGGCGCGGTCAGAAGGGCTGATCCTGGACCCGGTCTACTCCGGCAAGACGATGGCCGGTTTCGTCCGCATGGCGAGAGAAGCTCCGAAGGGACGCTCCCTGCTCTTCGTTCACACCGGGGGCACGCCCGGCATTTTCGCATATGGCGCGGCTTTGACTGAAGCGACATGACAGAGACGCGGCCGGACGGCCATCGCCAGCCAACCCAGGGGCGCGTTGAACCAAATTCGGGGAGAAGCGACGTGGAGTACGACGAGCAAGAGGCGCGGAAGACAGAGCAAGGTTATCTCGCGCCGGAAATCATACGCCAGCGGATGCGGACATTGGACGCGCTGGGTCTACGGGCGGGCGAGCGTGTGCTCGACGTCGGTTGCGGTCCGGGCCTTCTTGCCTATGACATGGCCCTCGAGGTCGGGCCCGGGGGCCAGGTGGTCGGTCTCGACAACAGCTCCGCCATGCTGCGGCTCGCGGAACAACGCTGTGAGCATCTGAGCCAGGTCGTTCTGAAGGAGGGTGTCGCGGAGAACCTGCCGGAGGATGATCGGAGCTTCGACGCGGTCGCATGCAGCCAGGTGCTGCTCTACGTGGCGGATGTAAGCCGGGCCGTCGCGGAGATGCACCGGGTGCTCAAGCCCGGCGGGCGTATCGCCGTGATCGAAACCGACTGGCGTGGCGTCGTGCTCAGCGCCTCGGATCAGGATTTGTCGAGGAGAATCCTGGCGGCGTGGGACGATGCCGTGCCAAGCCCTCATCTGCCTGTGCGGATGGGTCCGCTTATGCGGAAGCAGGGGTTTGCGGCCATTCAGGTCGAAGCTGTTCCGATCCTGAGCACAAGCTACGCGCCGAACAACTTCTCTATGGGCATGGCGGAGCAGATCGCCCAGATCGCTTGCGAGCGAGGCGCGATCAGCGAGGACGATGCGACAGCGTGGCTCGAGGATCTCCGCCGCCTGGGCGGTGAGGG
>JBHICL010000808.1:0-1517 GCA_046759605.1 Alphaproteobacteria bacterium
CTCACGCCCTGCGAGCGCAAGCGCTTCTTCCTGCCGGTGGAGGGCGAGGTCGGGGGCTGCCCGGGATAGGGCTCTAAACACCTGGTGTGTCAGCCCTCCACGATAACGATCTTGCCGTTCCCCGGATCGAAGAAAGCTTCGTCGTAGTTCTCGCCGGGGCCGCCGCGGTCGATCACCAGGAACTCGTTCTCGCGATCCAGAGTGAGCAGGGGATGATGCCAGACCCCCTTGCGGAAGTTGACGCCCTGTCGGCCGTTCGTTGCGAAGAGCCGGAGCTCCTCCGGCCGCGGCGGATCGCCGGCCGGCGCCGCCAGAACCAGGAGACGGGCCGGGGCCAGCGGTATGAAGGCCTGACTGCCCAGCGGATGCCGCTCCATCATGCGGACGGTGAAAGGCAGGCCGCGCGGCTGGGCGCGCAAGATGCTGATGAGCGGTCTGCCCCCCTCGCCGGCCACATCGACATGCGCCAGATCGTGGAATCGCGTCGCGGTGCCCTCGTTGATGGCGAAGCTCTCCGCCCCGCCGGTTTCGATGACGTCGCCGAAGGAAGCGAAGGCCTCGCGGGTCAACGGCTCCGGCCTCAGTGTGAGTGTGCCCATATCCATCTCCCCGCGTCAGCCCGCCACCCGCCCGAACAGACGCAGCCGGCTGACGCCACCGTCGGGAAAGATGTTGAAGCGCACGTGGCTCACCGGTCCCAGCGTCTCGATCGCATCGCCCTCGAATACGTGGACGCTATCCATCCGAAGCTCCCGACGCTCGACGAGGGTCGGCCAAAGCGTCGATTGGTCGGCGAGCGCATCGTCGGCGGCGCCGGCGACCAGGTCTGCTTGCAGGGAACAGCTTTCCGGAAAATTGCCCTTGAAGTGAGCGGTGTCGACCTCGACTCTCTCGACCGTCCCGGAGTGGCCAAGGGCAATGATCGCCCAGTCGTTGCCCGGCTCCCGCCGGCGGCGGGTTTCCCAACCGTCTCTCATATCGATACCGCGACCGGGAGCGAGGAGGTTGCTCGGGTGGCCGAAATGCGCGTCGTTCCAGGCGACAGGGTGGCCACCGTGAACCGTCGCCGCCAGATCGACGAGCTCCTCGGCATCGTGGAGGCGCCACTCGTGTCGCGGTTCGCCATAGACTCGCAGGCGCGCGACGCCGCCATCGGGATAGATGTGCAGCCGCAAATGGCTGAACGTGCCGGGATGGCTGACCGGGAAAAAGTGACGGGAGTTCCCCTCGAGGCGCGATGCGGGAACGATCTCCTCCCACGCGGTTGCGTCGTCGGGGTCGCTGCCCGGACAACTACAGGCGTCGACGGAGGCGGCCGGCGGATGGTTGCCCGTGAAGTGGCGCGTGTCGATATCGACACCACGGATGATGCCCGCCACGCCCAGACGCACGGTGCAGTGGTCGTGCCCGTCGTCGCGACGGCGTCGGCTTTCCCATCCGTCCATCCATTTCCCGTGGTCGTCGTACCTGTCGGGGATGAAAACCGGCTCCTCGGGCTTGATGAGCCGTGACTTGTC
>JBHICL010000809.1:0-1505 GCA_046759605.1 Alphaproteobacteria bacterium
CTGTCGGACTTCCACGCCGACTTGGTCAGCAAACGGCTTGAACTTCTCAAGGCGGTGGTCCCTTCGGCCTCTCGTGTCGGCGTCCTCTTTAATCCAGCCCGTGGCGCAAGCCGTCGCATGTTAAAAGAGGTCCAGGCTGCAGCCCCAGTATCGGCCCTGACAGTTATCCCCTTGGAGATCAAAGGACCTGGTGATATCGACCGTGCGTTTGCCACGATTAGAAAGGAGCGCCTGGGGAGCCTTTTCCAATCTGTGGCGCTCGGCAGGCATCAAAAACGAATCATAGATCTTTCGGCTAAGAGCCGGCTACCGGCGATTTACACACAAGATCGATGGGTAGCTGCTGGCGGTCTGATGTCCTACGGGTCGAGCTGGCCCGACTTATTTCGCCGTGCTGCTACTTACGTGGACAAGATCTTGAGAGGAGCAAAACCGGCGGATCTCCCCGTCGAGCAGCCGACCAAGTTCGAGCTGGTCATAAACCTCAAGACCGCGAACACTCTCGGTCTGACGATCCCGCCGTCCGTGCTCATCCGGGCGGACCGGGTGATCAAGTAACGGAGGAGCGCCATGAGGCTTAGAGCATTCGCGCTCCTCCTCACCCTCGCCCTCGGCCTGCTCGCCGCGCCGCTCGTGGCCGAGGCGCAGCAGGCAGGGAAGGTGTATCGCATAGGCTGGTTAGGGCCCACGTTCCCCGGCGCTGCTACGCCCTTGGTCGAGGTATTCCGGCAAGGGCTACACGACCTCGGCTATGTCGAAGGTCAGAACCTCGCCATTGAGTACCGACCTCCAGACAGGAAGTACGAGCGGTACCCCGACCTCGTGGCCGACCTGGTGCGTCTCAAGGTCGACGTCATCCTTGCGGTCACTACACCAGCAACCCAGGCGGCCGTGAATGCAACCAAAAGTATACCCATCGTCTTCACGATCGTAACCGCTCCCGTCGAGCAGGGCTTTGTCGCCAGCCTCGCACGGCCAGGTGGGAACGCGACCGGGCTGACCAACATTAACTCGGAGCTAGCCGGCAAATACCTGGAGCTGCTCATGGAAGTCGCTCCAGGCGTCTCTCGCGTGGCGATCCTCTGGGATCCGAGAAATCCAGGCGCCCAGCTAATCTCTGAACAAATCCAGGCCGCCGCTCAGCTGTTCGGCCTGATGCCTCAACCCCTCGAGGTACGAGACCCCGAAGATTTTGAGCCGGCATTCGACGCGATGTCCAGAGAGCGCGCCGGAGCTCTCGTCGCCATTCCTGGCGAACTGATGATTCGTCATCAAAATCGGACCGCGCAACTCGCGCTGGAGCACCAGATACCCACGATCGCCCTTTGGTTGGGACTTACGAAGACCGGGGGTCTCATGTCCTATAGGCCAAGCTACCGTGCGATGTTCCTGCGGGCCGCATCTTACGTGGATAAGATTCTCAAAGGCGCCAGGCCGGCCGACCTGCCCGTAGAGTGGCCTACCAAGTTCGAACTAGCTATCAACCTCAAGACCGCCAAGGCCCT
>JBHICL010000810.1:0-1505 GCA_046759605.1 Alphaproteobacteria bacterium
CTCGACGCCCTGCTGACCGCCGCGCGGCTCCTCCGCTCGGGCGTCACCTGCGTGGTCGACGTGCACGGCGGCGGCGGCGAGGCGGAGGACTACGAGAGTCGCCTCGCGCAAGCGCTCGCCGCTTACGAGCAGGCCGGGATCCGCGTGGCCCTGGCCGCCGGATTCACCGAGCGGAGCCACCTGGTCGCCGGAGAGGGCGAGGACCAGAGGTTCCTGGCGCGCCTCCCGCCGGCGGTGCGGCGGCTAGCCGAACGCGAGCTGCCCGACGCCACGGCCATGGGCGAGGACGAGTATTTCGGCGTCATGGAGTCGTTGTGGCAGCGATACCGCGACCATCCGCGCATCGACTTGTGGTTCGGGCCGCCGGGGGCGCAGTGGGTATCGGATACGTTCATGGAGCGGATCGCCGAACAGGCGGAGCGTTACGACACGGGCATACAGACCCATCTCACGGAGTCGATACACGAGAAGATCGACGGCGAGAGGTCCTACGGCAAGCCGACGCTCCTCCACCTGCGCGACCTCGGCGTGTTGAGCCCCCGGTTCTCTGTCGCCCACGGCGTCTGGCTCACCGAGGCGGAGATCGACGTATTGGCCGAGACCGGCGCGGCGGTGAGCCACAACCCCAGCTCCAACCTGCGCCTGCGCGCGGGCATCGCACCGCTCAACGCCTTCCTGGCGCGCGGCGCGACGGTCGCCCTGGGCATGGACGGCATGGGCCTCAACGACGACGACGACATGTTCACCGAGATGCGCCTCGCCCTGCGTCTCAACCGGACTCCCTTGCTGAACGCACCCGCGCCCCGGCCCGCCGACGTCCTCCACATGGCGACCGGCGGCGGCGCCAGGCTCATCCGCAAGGCGGACAGGCTGGGCAAGCTGGCGCCCGGCTACGCCGCCGACCTCGTGCTCATCGACCTCGACCGTATCACCTGGCCCTGGATCGCCCCGGAGGCCGATCCGCGCGAGCTGTTGATGATGCGGGCGCAGGTCCGCGACGTAGACACCGTTCTGATCGATGGCGAGGTCGTGCTCGGCGGCGGCAACCCCACCCGCTTCGATGCCGAGGAAGCGGGCCGGGAGCTCGGCCGTATCCTGACGGCACATCCCTATCCCGCGCGCGCCGCCGAGATGGTGGAGCGTTTGTTGCCCCACGTGGAGTCGCATTACGCGGCCTGGGGCACGCCGGACCTCGACCCCTACATCCGCTACAACTCGAAGCGATAGGACACACACTCGCGCGCCGTGTGAGCTGTTTGCACCTGTTATCCACACTTTGCGCCTGCTATCCACACGCACGCGATGTCAAGCGCCATTGAATCATTATCCACAGCGCTTTCGCACGTGTGTATCCCAGAAAGCGCAGTTTTGCATTCTCGGACACTGGCCGAGAATTGGGTGTTCGACGTCCCGCGACACACCCGACTTATGCACATCCAATCCGTCCGGAACGGACAGTCGCGTCTGGTTATGGATCACGTAGCCCAAACAGTGACACGCAGCGC
>JBHICL010000811.1:0-1504 GCA_046759605.1 Alphaproteobacteria bacterium
GAAGATCACCGGAGAACTCCATGGATGCGAAGCTGCCGCCCTGAAACACATCGCCGATGGGATCCTCCGGCAGCGCACGCTGTGCCTCGAGGGCCTCGTCCCGGAAGTCCTCCGCCTTGCCACGAGGCGCGTAGCCCAAGCGGTAGGCCGCAGGATTGTCCCACCAGGCGCGCTCGTTGTCCGACATCCCGTAGACGATCTCGTAGTGCAGATCAGGGTGTTCCAGGCCGATCCGTAGAAGCTGGACCAGGTCCTCCGGGCTGATCCAGATGCTGAGGCGGCGTTTGTCGACGGGCCTGTCGTCCACGTTACCGATACGAATGCACAGCACGCGCAGGCCGTATTTGTCCGCATAGAACGCGCCGAGGGCCTCGCCATAAGCCTTGCTCACACCATAGCGGCTGTCGGGACGCGGATGAGCCTCCGTACCGATCCGCCGATTGCGTCGATAGAAGCCGACGGCGTGATTGGAAGACGCAAAGACGACGCGCTCGACCCCCCTGTGGCGGGCGGCCTCGAACAAATGATATGTCCCGATAATGTTGGCGTTGAGGATGACGTCCCAGTCGTCTTCGACGGAGCGGCCGCCAAGATGGATGATACCGTCAACCCCCTCGACGGCGTGTTCCACCTGGTTCTGGTCCGTGAGGTCCGCGCGCACGAAGTCCTCGTCCGGACGGAGGTTCGCGGGCTCCACGGCGTCGCTCAGGCGAAGGGCGGGATACACGCCTTTCAGGAGCTCGCGCAACCGGGTCCCAATGCCACCCGCGGCGCCGGTGATCAGAACCGTCTTCATTCTTGATGTCCCCTCTTCCTTCTGGCGCCGATGGCTGCGCCAAGATCGATGATTGGGCGTCATCTGCCTGGCGGCGCCGCCACCTCACTGTCAGGATTTCCCGAAGTTTCTACTCTTTCAAGCAATTCAGCGCGAACGGTACCAAGCGACTCGGGGGTAGCGTTTTCCAAAGATGTACACCGGTGCGTTATTTGACGGTCGGATCGGATCGGCGCATTGTCGAGCGAGCGGCTGGCCAAGGTGCGCCAACACCCTGGCCAGCCTGACCACCACCGTCCCTGGCTAAGGAGAGACGGCAATGGCTGGCAAACATCCTACCCCACCTGCGAACTCCAAAGAGCGAACTCGCAACGTCGGTGGTTTCAGGTTCAAGACAATGGACCTGGATGGCCCACCGGCGACGGTGGAGCAGTTCATCGACCGCGCCAGACAAGAGCATGCGGTCTACATGGTGGCACAAGACCTTGTGAAGCATGACGACCGTGCGCTTGTGCGGCGTATGCGGCTCGTCACAGACGGGCATCCGGAGCGCGCGAATGAATTTCTCGATCTGATCTTCCGACTGCACGAATGGAAGCGCTATCACGAAGATGCCGCAAAGCGCTTAGACGCTACAGTCGCCCGCTTGTTCGCCGCGCTCGAGCGGACCGTCGGCAAGAAACGATGGAGCGCTCGCGTCCCGCGCTAGACCGGTGGGTGCCGCGTGCC
>JBHICL010000812.1:0-1502 GCA_046759605.1 Alphaproteobacteria bacterium
TCGTGGCGACCTCGACCGCGCGATCGGCGAGATTGAAGGCCCCCACCATCCGCTCGCCGTCAAGCTCGCGCCGGAGCACGATCGCGTCCTCGGGCGCGTCCTCGAAACGAATGCCGCCGTAGAGCAGCGCCGCCACGCCCTTGCGCCACGCGAGGAACCGGCGAGCGGCGTTGAGCGCCGAGTTGGGGTCAGGCTCCTGCGCGTCGACCGCGAGGGGCAGATGCGCCTCGGGCACGGGCAGCCAGGGGGTCGTCTCGGAGAAGCCGCCGTGCGGCCGGGCCCCATGCCATGGCATCGGCGTCCGACAGCCGTCGCGACTATGCGCCTCGGGGTAGAACGCAATGCCCAGGGGGTCCTTGAGCAGCTCGTACGGGATCTCCGCCTCGGGCAGGCCGAGCTCCTCGCCCTGATAGACGCAGATGCTGCCCCGGAGCGACAACAGCAACGCCATCAACACTGCCGCGAGTCGTGGGTCGGCGGAACCATCGCCCCATCGGCTGACGACGCGGCGCACGTCGTGGTTCGAGAACGACCAGCAGGGCCAGCCGTCGTCGGTGTGGCTCTCCAGATACTCGACACGCTCGCGGACGTGCGCGGCCGACGGCTTCTCCGCCAGCAGATCGAAGGTGTATGCCATGTGGAGGCGCCGCCCGCCCTTGGTGTAGGCGGCCGCGGTCGCGAGGCTGTCGTCGTCGGAGACCTCGCCGATGGTGATGGCGCCATGGCGGTCCGCGAGCGCCCGCAGCCGCTCGAGAAAGCCGAGGCTCTCGGGCCGCGTCTTGTCGTACAGATGCTGCTGGAACCCATAGGGGTTGCCGCGCCCGGCGCCGGAGAGGCGCGTGCTCCCCTCGCCCTTGCCCGGGTTGTCGCGAAGCAGGGGATCGTGGAAGTAGAAATTGGCCGCGTCGAGGCGGAAGCCGTCCACGCCGCGCTCGAGCCACACTTCGGCCTCGGCAAGCACGGCCCGCACCACATCGCCGTTATGGAAATTGAGGTCCGGCTGCGCGGCGAGGAAGTTGTGCAGGTAGTACTGCCCGCGGCGCGGCTCCCACTGCCAGGCCGGACCGCCGAAGACGCTCAACCAGTTGTTGGGAGGCGTGCCGTCGGCCCTGGCGTCGGCCCACACGTACCAGTCCGCCTTGGGGTTCTCGCGGCTTTGCCGGCTCTCGCGGAACCAGGGATGGGCGTCGGAGGTGTGGCTCAACACCTGGTCGATGATCACCTTGAGCCCCAGCGCGTGCGCGCGCTCGACCAGGCGCTCGAAGTCGCCCAGCGTGCCGAAGATCGCGTCGACGGCCCGGTAGTTCGAGATGTCGTAGCCGAAATCCTTCATCGGCGACTCGAAGAAGGGCGAGATCCAGATGGCGTCCACGCCGAGCGTGGCGACGTAGTCGAGGCGCGCCGCGATCCCGGCCAGGTCGCCGATGCCGTCGCCGTTCGCGTCGGCGAAGCTGCGAGGATAGATCTGGTAGATCACGGCGCCACGCCACCAGTCCTCGCGT